>NZ_CP118753.2:695000-850000 GCF_034480035.2 Methanosphaera sp. ISO3-F5 | reverse complement strand
GAGTACTCATTCCTGTTAATTGGTATGTTAATCCTGATTTTTTAATTTCTTGAACTGCATTTTTAACATATTCTTTACATTCTGTGTCTTGGGTTCCTACAGGTACAATTGCAAAGTCTGCTGTTATCATTATTTTTCACCTTTATTAGTTTTTGTATAATTTTCCATATTTTGTTATTTTTTCTTCATTCATATTATATAATTCATCTATTAGGTATGTTCTGAATGATCCAGATCCTTGTTTGTTGTGTTGTACTGTTTTATATGCTAGTTCTCCTGCTATTGTCATGGATAATGTTCCGATTAATGCTGCTTCTAATGGTGTTGTAACTGCTGTGAATGCTCCTATTATACAGGTTAGCATGCATCCACTTCCTGTTATTTTTGACATTATTTGTTCACCATTGTCTATGAGGTATGTGTTTGTTCCATCTGTGATTATGTCTATTTTTCCTGATACTGCTATTGTTGTGTTTAGTTTTTTGGCTATTTGTTTTATTATTTCTGCGTTTGTTTTTATATTGTCTTCTGTGATTATGTCTGTTTCGGCTACGTCTACTCCTTTGGCTGTTGTTGTTTCTTGGAGTATGTTGTATAGTTTTCCTATTGCTTTTATTTCGGACATGTTTCCTCTTATTACTGTTATGTTTGTGTTGTCTATGATTTCTTTTGTGAAGTCATTTCTTAGTTTTGATACTCCTACTGCTACTGGGTCTAGTGTGAGTGGTGTTCCTGTTTTTTTGCATTCTTGTGCTGCTTTTCTCATTGCTTCGATTTGGTTGTCTAGTAGTGTTCCGATGTTGATTATTGTTGAGCCGGCTATGTTTACGAATTCGGTCATTTCTGGTTCTTCGTTTGCCATTGCTGGTGATGCTCCTATTGCTAGTACTGCGTTGGCACAATCGTTTATTGTTACGTAGTTTGTTATGCAGTGTGTTAGTGGACAGTTGTTACGTAGTTTTTGTATGATTTTGCTTGTTTCTTTTAGTTTTTGTTTATCTATTTTTTTCATTCTTTTTCTTCCTATAGTTGTTTTGTGAGTATGTCTTTTTTTTATTTTTTATGTTTATTAATAGTTTTCTTTTGGTTTTGATTGTTTGTGAAAAATTGGTTGATTGTTCTGTGTGGTGAAAATGTGTGTTGTATAATTAGTATGATAGGTTGGGGGGGGGTTATTTTTTGATTATTTTTGTTATTATTCCTTCTGTTTTTGGTTTTGGGTCTGTTGGTTTTATGTATCCGTCTTCTATGTTTTTTTTGTATGCTTTTTCTTCGTTGATTGGTTTTTGTTTGTTGTAGTATAGTTTGAATGGGATTAGTATTAGTGCTATGATTATTGTTGCTGGGATTATTCCTAGTTTGTTCATTGTTTGTTCCCATATTAGTACTATTATTGGCATGATTACTATGTAGGATATTATTCCTATGGAGTATGTTGGTCCGTGTGTCCATTTGCAGTCTAGTTCGAATTTTCCGAAGAATGGGTCTGGTGTTTCCATGTATATTCCTTTTAGTTCGCCTAGTGATCGTGGTATTATTATTAGGGCATATATGAATATTATCATTGTTATGAATCCAATGATTATGTTTATTGTTTCCAAATTTTTTTTCCTCTTATGATTTATTTGTTTTATGTTTTGTTTTTTAATATTATTAAATATTTAGTTATGCCTAAATTTAAGTTATTGTGGATTATTTTTAATCACAATAAAACAAGGAAAAAAGAGCATTACTACTGCCAAAAAATTAAATTTAACTAAAATATTAAAATATTTTCCCAAAAAAAGGTAATATGAAGAATTTATACATTTAATTCTTCGTTTGTGTTTTGTCTGTTCCAATTGCTTCCAAAGTTGTTGTATAAATTGTTTACTATTGTTTTTGTACTTGATGATAATGAATAATCAAGTGATACAAGTAATCCGGCAAATGAATCGGAAGAGAATCTGCTTTTCATGTAGGATAATGTTACCCAACCATTAGGGATTTTTCCTCCACCCATATCATAGTTTCCATATGAATTGGACACTAATACTTTTGACTTATCCTTACTTACATCAAGTATTGAAACGTAATGGTTTACACCATAGAATATGAAGGTATATCCTCCATTTGCTACCTTGGTTAATGCACTGTCAAAGTTATTCTTATAGTAGTATACTGCTTTCATGTTATGTTTTCGCATTGCACCATCAATGTAGCTTGCATAAGTTCCACGATAATCATATGTATGGAATTCTGTTGCTAATGTGTGTTCGTTAACATAGTTTCGTAGTGTCTGTGTACATACACTTGCAGCTGTTGGTCCACATGTATATTCTGTGCTTTGTATTGCTCTTGCTTCACCATAGGTATACCGTTTTCCTTTTAAGTTCACGGTCAAAGTGTTTGGTAAAGTTCCTTTACTGCTACTTACTCTTACTTTATTAGCTGCTTTCTCAATTACGTTCCATTTTTCTCGTTTTAAAACATGGTATACATCGCTTTCATTTGCTGTTTTGAATGCAACATACTTTGATACGTGGCCATTTAAGTATAGTGAATAGGAATCCTGTTTAAATACTTCTTCTAACTGACTTTTTGTTAAGGTATATGTTGCATCTTCATCTGCCCAGACATAGTTTGTCATGTAAACTAAGTTAGGTATACCATTAGTAAAGGATATTCTTTCATTTTTAGGATCTTTATTTCCTAGTATTGCTGATTCTGATGAAGATATGCTTCCAGAAGTTACTGTTATAACCTTATTAGATGATGAGTCTTTTAAATCACCAGTTCCTTCATATTTAGCAGTTATAGTATATTCTCCTGTTTTACTTGGGAGTTTGTATGAGATTATTGCCTTTCCATATGTTACTTTTGATGATAATGACTGACCATTAATTTTAAGAACTATGTTTCCATCATTGACTGTTTTAGGTATTGACTGATCATCATATGTTACATAAATTCTTAGTTTTGTTTGAGAATCTGCTTTAGCTTTTTGTGGAGTGTCTATGATTATGTTTGAATCATATTTTTCTCTGAGATTAATAGTGTATAGTGTGCTTGAACTTGACGCATATGCACTATCTGATCTAAGTCTTAACTGTATTGTATGTGAACCTTTTTTATACTGATCTAAGGGAACTTGTAAATCTACTTTACCGTTCATAATGACATATACTTTGGATTTGCCGTTGATTCTGACCTTATTACCATCCACTAGGAAGTCCATGAATCTTTTACCAATAACATTATAACCATATTTATCTTTTATATTTGCATTAATTATGAAATCATTATTATTATCTATAACATAATTGTCAACCACTATTTTAGTGTCTAATGGGTTTAAATTAATTTTATTAACTGATTTTACATCATTATAATTACTACCTTCAGACAATACTGTGATATTCATATGATTATATTTCAATCCTTTTGGAACAGGAACTGATACATCAACACTATCACCTTTTATCCTGTACACTATGCTTTTCTTATTTTCATCTTTGAGTGTTACACCGTTTACTTTAATAGCAACTTTACCATTATTGAAATTATTTGTTTCATCGGAAAGTATTGTTATTTTCAGGCCTATATTTTCTCCAGGGTAATAGGATGATTGATTAGCAGTCACGGATATTCTTGGGTTGAGTTTAAAGTTAAGTGTGTTATCGTTTAATGTTCTTGATTTAGAGTATAATGCACTTCCTGAATAAACTGCTTCAGCATTAGAATATACTCTTCTATGCTCGGATATTGGTAAAGCTAAGACTGCTTTTGAATCTCGTACATCTACCTTTATTGTGTTGTCATTTTTATTTTTTAGGGTTTTTTTGTTCAGTTTGTATATTACATAACCGTTATAAACGGGAATATCTGAATTTATTGTTGCATCCATGATTATGTGTGTTGCATTAGAATATGTTCTTAAAGATGTTGTGGTATTATGTGTGAATAATTCTGTGTTTCTTATTTGTTTTCTTGAATTAACAAAGTTGTCACTTCCTGAATATACTGCTTCTGATTTAGAGTATAATGCTTTATATTCAGATACTGATACTGCTAGCACTGCCCGGGAATTTACAACATTTACTTTAATATTGTTTCCCTTGTTTTTTAGTGTTACACCATCAAGTTTAAAGATTACATGACCTTCATTTACTTTTATACTTGATTTTACAGTAGAATTCATTATTATATGACTACCATTAGTGTATGTTCTTAGTGAGGTAGTTGTTTTATGTTTATTGCTTGTTTGAGCTTCTTTTGTCTTATTTAATACATTTGATTGTTTATTAATAGTTTTTTCTTGAATATTATCTTCAATAGAATTATCATTTTTAATTATTTTATCGTCACTTGTACTATTTGCAATATTATCAGAACTTGCTGATACAACAGAAGCAAATAGTAATATTATTAATAAAATAAATAAAAAGTTAAATCTTTTATTAATAACATCCACCTCCATTTTATCAATTAAAATTTTTTATTCAATAATTTATTTATTGTATAAATAATTACTTAAATATATTTGGAATTAGTATTAATTAATGAGGGTGGAAAAATAAGGGTATACCATTATTGTTAATAGAATTTTTTCAGTAATATGAATTCTTCTTTTATATGCTGGGGATGATTATCTTCTATAATGGTAGTGTGTCCATGTTTATTTCATGCCTTGTGATGGGAAAAAAAGAAAAATGAAGAAAGGAATGAGAATATACTGGTTTTCTTTGTATCAAAGTGGGGGGGTTAACTTGTTATCTTAGATATTTTTTTTCTAGCTGCAAGATATGCGAGTCTTTGTCCGGTAACAATTTCTAAGCTTTTAACCTTCACATTTTTAACATTTATGTTATCTATGTTTATCACACCATTTTTAATAGTATAATACTTAGTGGAATTATTTTCCTTGTAAGTAACTCCATTAATCTTTATACATATTTTACTTTTGCCAACGAGCCGGTACCCCAGATAATCTGTTAAATTACCCCTCAACACTAATACCTTATTCACTCTTGCTTCTAGTATATTAATATTTACAGGAGACCTTTCAACATTGAATCTTGTCGTGTTTTTATTGTTTACAGGATAATAATATGGTGTATCATATACAGCTGTGACAACATAATTTCTTAGCGTATTGCTTTTAGTTATGCCTGCCATTGTTGTAATATTATATTTTAATGTTGAAGTATTGTTTTTTATTTTTGTTTTAATTATTTGCCCATTTTTGTCTTTGATTGTTACACCATTTATTTTAAAAAATATGCGAGCATCATTATTTAATAAGTTTTTATTAGATTTTGGTGTTGTATCTTTTACTCTGGCAGTGAAAGTAATGATTTCATGATGTTTTACTTTACCTGTGTTTGTTGTTACTTTAATACTGGCATATCTTAGTTGTATGTTTGCAACTGCAATATTTGATTTTGCACTATTATACTTATATGATCCACTATAACTGGCCGTGATATTTTTTCCATTCCTAAGATATAAATCTGCAGTTAATATGTATTCCACTAATCCGTTTTTAACACTGAACTTTATAACAGAACTATTGTTGGTGTCAAATCTGCCGTCACTTCTTAATGTTCTACCGTTTAGTTTAAATACAAGGTTTCCTCCATAAACAGGATTTCCATACTTATCATGTACCTTTGCCTGAAATTTTATGTTTTCTCCAACTCGTGCTACTATGTTATCCACGCTTACCTGTACATCTACTTTGTTACTATTAATAGTTTTATGAGCAATAATCGTATTATAGTTAGAATCTTCGAATATCACATTTATATCATATTTTCCCATATTAATATTGGTTATGTTTTTTATGAATCTGCCCATAGCATCGGTTACTGCATTGAATGTTTGGTTATTTACTGTGATGTTAACAGTCCTGTAGGGTATGTGCTGGTTTTCTATGTTAACTAGTTTTCCCTGAATAGATAATGTTTGACCAGGCACTACCTGTTCTGGAAGGTCTAGTATTATCTTCGCATCTTCTTTTTCTGCTTTGAATGTTTTGTTTAAACTGCTTTGTTTAGTGTTCACGGTTTCCGGTACGATTATGGTTAAATTGTTTATTCCTGCTTGGAAGTTTTCTATTGTTATATTATATTTTCCATTATCATCAGTTATTGTCTTGTATTCCGTGTTATCTGTTTTGATTATTATGTTTTGTTTTGTGAGTGGCCTGTTATAATTGTCTGTTAGGTTTCCGGTTATGATTAGTTGTTTGGAATATGTTGTGTTTTCTATATTGTCCAGATTTATGACTGGTGTTTTCTTTTCTATAATCACATTTCCCATATCTTGATCGTACTCGTTAAAGTAATCTGTTTGCTTTACTGTTAACAGTACTGAGTAATTACCTGGCTGTAACCTGTCTGTTTTTATAGTGAAAATTCCGTCATTATTTGTTGTTTGAGTATATGTTTTATTGTTGCATATTATGTTGACTTTTATATTGTTTGTTGGAATATTGTTATTGTTTACTAGTTTACCAATTATTGTGATTGTATCATCTTTTTTATCGGCTTGTTTTTCCATGTTTGATAATTGAAGGTTTGTTCGGATTACATTGAATGTCGTGTTAATTCCTGTGGTTGTGTATATGTTTGTGTCTGGTGTGAATATTATGTTCAGCGTGTTCTGTCCCATTTTAACTGTTTGGTATGTGAATTGGTATGTGGAATTGTTTAATTTCAGTTCCCTGATAGTGCTTTGATTGTTGATGTATATTTGTACTTTTCCATCTACATCTTTATTGTTTTCATCAGTGACTCTTCCATTGATTGTTATTGTTTCATTTATTTCTGTGCTTGGTATCTTGTTTGCTGTGATTTTTGTTGTTAATGGTGTTGTTTCAAAGTTTATTGTTTTGTTTGATTGTGTGTATACATTGTTTTCATTGAATTTTATTTGTAGTTTATTGTCTTGTATTGTTTTTATTGTGTGTGTTGTTTTGTATTGTCCGTTTATTAATGCTATTGTAGTGATTATATTGTCGTTTAGTATTATTGTTACTGTTCCATTGACTGTGTGGTTATTTTCGTTATCAAGTACTTGTCCTGTTATGGTTATGGTTGAATTATATTTTGATGTGTTAATCTTTGTTATTGTGGTGTGTGTACTGTGTTTAATTGGTGTTATTGTGATGTGTGATTGGGATTGATTGTATTTATATGTTCCATTGAATATTATTGTGATATTGTATTGTTGTGTTTCTTGTGGTTTGAATTCGTATTCGTAGCTTCCTGTTGCTCTTGTTTGTATAATGTCGGACGTGTTTGTATTTGCTGATTTTATGAGTATATTGAGTTTCGTGTTGGTTATTGTTTGATTGTTTTCATCCACTAGTTTTCCTGTGATTTTGATTGTGTCATTCACGTATGATCTGTTTGGTGTACTGGTTACTAGTTTTGTGTCTGTTTTAGTAGCAATGATTTCCTTGGATGCTGTTGTTTGTGTGTAGATATTTGGTTCGCCTGCATATTCTGTGATAATATTGTATATTCCTTCCTTGTTTGGCGTGAATGATGTGTTGTTTTTTCCATTGTTTAATGTTAATGTTTTGTCGAGGATTTTGTTGTTTTCTTGGTCGGTTACTGTGATTTTTACTGTTTTATCTAACTTGTTTTTGTTTTCATCTTCTAGGGTTATGCTTATATTCACTTTAGTGTCCACATGGGAATTATTGACTTGTATTGTTAGTTGTGTGTTTAGTGGTTGGTGTGTGATTGTTTGTTTTGCATAATTTTCTGTGCTGTATACTAGGGGGTTTTCTGGTATGAATACTGTTTTTATGCTGATTTTGTCTTTTCCTATGTAATTTTCTTTGATGTTTATGGTTGTTTCGTATTCTCCATTTGTTATTTGTATATTTTCTTTTATTATGTTATCTTCTATGTATGCTGTGATTGTTCCCAGGGGTTTTATTGATTGGTTCTTTGCATCTTTTATTTGTCCTTTTATGTGTAGAGTTCCGTTTATTTTTATATGTGTCTCTGTGTTGAGGGTTATATTTGTATTTCTTCTATTTATATAAAGTTTTGTTTCGTTATGTATGTTGTTACAGTTGGTGTTATTAGTGACGTCAAAGTATATTTTCAGATATTCGTCTTCTATGCTTTCATTGAATATGTAGTTTGTAAAGTTGAACATTCCGTTTTCGTCTGTTGTGAGTGTTGTTATTGTTTGATTTTGTGTTGAGATGGTTATGTTTGTGTGTGTTAGTGGTTTTTGATATTCTGTTATTAGTTTTCCTGTTATTGATATGTTTTCTTGTACTGTTATGTGATATGCATCTTCTAGTATTAGTGTGGGTGTTGCTTTTTCTACTGTGAATTCTGTATGATTTGTGCTGTTTAGGTAATATTCGTCTTCGGGTGTTATTAGTTTTACTGTGTAGTTTCCACTTGTTATTGGAGTATAGTTTATGGAGTATGTTCCTTTGGGTATGGATATTGTGTTATTGTATACTTGTGTATTTGTGTCTGTGTTTGTTATTATTGCTGTTAATGTTTGTGTGTATGTTTTGTTGTTTTCGCTTGTTACTTTTCCGTTTATGTTTATGTTGTTTAGTACTATGGTATTTTCTATTTTGTTTGTTTGTATGTTGTTTTTGATTTTTTCTATGTCAAAACTTGTTTCTTGGTATGCGTCTGTATGTGTTATGTTGTCACTAGTGTATTCTAGGAGGATTAGTGCTTTATTTTGTATTGGTACGTTTTCGAGGTTTAATGTGTATGTGAATTGGCCGTGGGTATCTGTTTTTAGTGTGGTTATGTGGTTGTTGTTGAATGATAGTTCTATGTTTTTGTTTATCATTGGTGTGTCTTCTAGGGTTAGTGTTCCGTTGATTGTGATTGTTGAGTTGTAGCATGTGTTTTCTATTGTGTTGGTTGTGATTGTTGGAGTGTATTGTTCTATGCTTAGTATTAGGGTGTTACTTATTGTGTTTTCGTATTCGTTGTTTCCTTGATATTCTGCATGTATTTCGTATGTTCCGGGTGTTTGTGCTGTGTATTTTTGTTGTGTTTGTCCTGATTGGTTTAGGGTTATGTTTAAGGGTTGTGTGTCTTGTTGTAGGTATAGTTGTATTGTTGCTGGTAGTGGTGTTTGGTCTGGATCTTTTGTAAGTGAGATGTCTATTATGTATTCTTCGTTTATGTGTGTTGTTTTATATATTTCGTCTTCTGGGTTGTTTTGGAATTTGATTTCCAGGTTTGTTGTTATTTTAGGGGTGTCTTGTTTTGTGTTTTGTTTTGTTTTGTGTATTTGTTTCTTGTTTTCTTGTTGGTGGTTGTGTTGTTTTTGTGTGTTTGTTGTTATTTCTGTGTTTATTTCTTGTGTTGTTTTTTCTTGTATGTTTGTTGTTTGGTTTTCGTTTATTTCGTTTGCTGTTATTGTGTTTAGTCCAACTAAAAGAAATACTAGTGTTGTTATTATGAATAGTTTTTTATTGTTTTTGTTCATGTGGATTCCTCTTTAGTTTTTCTAGTTAATAATAAGAAGTAATACTTTTATGGTATTTTCTTATTACAATTAAATATTGAACAAAATAATATATAAAAGTATCATACAATTAACAATAAAAGTAATAAAATATGCAATAAATAAAAAAAAATAATAAAAAAATATAAACAAAAACATAATCAAAAAAAGATAAAACCACCAAAAAACAAATAATATAACATGAAAAACGGCAATATTCAATAAAGACAAAAAGTAAAAAAACACACCACAACGAATACTAAAACAAAAAAAATAATTCAATATAATACCAACAAAAAAAAAACAGCATCCCACCAAATAACAAACTATCACAACAAGCCACACCCACCCACAAAATCCAACATACACAAAAAGATATGCCGAAAACCCTTCACATAACCAAAAAAAAATGAGGTGGAAAAAATGGATAATAAAATAATATCCGCTATAATAATTATAATAATAGCACTCCTCGGAGGATTATTTGGAACAGGAGCATTATCCGATTCAAACAATACAGACACCACACTAAACAGTACAAATAACACAACTGTAATAGAAAGTGGAGAATACATAACAGCCGACGAGGTAGCAGCATACATAAAACAATACCATAAACTACCAAGTAATTATATAACCAAAAAAGAAGCACAAAGCCTAGGATGGAAAGGAGGACCACTTAAAAGTTACGCTCCAGGAAAAAGCATAGGAGGAGATGTGTTCACAAACCGACAAGGAATCCTACCACATATAGAAAGCAAATATATTGAATGTGACATAGATGCAAATGGAACAAGCAGAGGAGCAAAAAGAATAGTATACTCCACCCAGGACTACAAAGTTTACTACACAGAAGACCATTACGAAACATTCAAAGAAATATAGGAGACAACACATTGAAACACATAATCCTCGATGGTAAAATAATTAAAGAAAAAAAACATGACTACCTAAAAGAAATACTGGAATTTCCAGATTACTATGGTAGAAACCTTGATGCATTATATGATTGCCTGACAGAAATTGGAGTCGAAACAGAAATAGAACTGATAAATAGTGAATATGTAAACCAAGACCTCATAGACACATTCTTTGATGCATCATTAGAAAATACCTTCTTATACTTTATATGTGATGAATGATACGCCATGAAATTAATAGAAATTAATGGAAAAATAATTAGAAAAGATCCTAAGTACTACCTGCAGGACGTGCTAGAATTACCGGATTATGATAGTAGTTATGAAAAACTAGAAGAATTTCTAGAAAACCTGGAAGAAGAAACTGAGATACATATCATTAATACAGGTTGTATGACTAACACATTACTAGACTTATTTATATCAATTAGCAGTAAGTCAGATAAGTTAACTGTTTATGTTGAAGATTAATTTGAATAAATATTCTTTTCAAATTATCTTTTTTAATTTATTAAATTTTACTTTTTTTGATGAAAATTTGAGTGAATGATTATTTATTAACAATGTATTTATATTAATAAACATATATAACATTGTGAAGAAAGATAAATAGAGAGTGAAAAACAAATGATAAACGAAAAAGAATGGGATATAACCTACATAAACAACCTAAAAGAAGTAGATAAACACATAAAAGAATCAAAAGTAACCCTAAACTATGAATACATAACAGAAAAATACTTCGAAATGTACGAAGTAGCACTAAACGCAGGAACAATCATGCCCTACAGATTCAATGCAATCGGATTAGCATACATAGGACACGACCACGACAGACCAACAAAATTCAACAACTTCGACCCAAAAACAAAAGAAAGACTACAAAAAAGCTACGCAAAAAGAAACGAACTACAATTCAAATACGCAAACCCCGACTCAGACCCAATAGGCCGATACGAAGAATTTCTAGACAAAGAAATATTCGACTTCATAGAAGAATTCCCACAATACAAAAACATAATCATAACCGACGAATAACCCAAAAAAAATATCACCACCCACCAAAAAAACCCTTTTTTTTATAAAAACACCAACAGGAGATAAACCGTTGAAAACAACAAAAGAAATTAACAAAATACTGGAAAAAGAACAGGAAAAAATGCTAAAATACCTCCAATGGTACGAACAACAACCAGGAAATTTCAGCGGAAAAATAAGAATAAACAGACAATACGCACAAAAAATAAGAGAAGAACTACAAAAAAGTCCCCAACCATACCCAACAAAATTAGCTTACATACTAGAAATAGATCCAACAGAATACAATCAAAAATATCCACAAGCAGTAATGTATGAAAACTATAAAATGAAGGCATATTCCATATTATACATCAATACAAGAAAAGAAAAAAATTGGTATGATGAAGACAATGGATTTGCAATAGGACTAGAACTGATACTAAAAGAATTTGTTGACAATCATCCAGAATGGACAAAATTACTAAAAAAATAAAAAGAAACGAAATATTACAATTGAAAAAATTATAATACATTCCAATAATTCTTCTAAAAAAATAATAGTAACATTGAAGTTATCTATTTAACTCATTCACAAGTTTTATTGACGCTTTACGAGGATTGTTACTCTTCATTATTGCAGACACAACAGCTATTCCATCAAAACCATACTCAGTAACTAATTTATGTGCATTGGACTTGTCTACTCCACCTATTGCAACCGTTGGAATTTCAATTTTTTCCTTGATTTTAATTAATTCTTCGGGTGTAGCTATGTTTGCATCTTTCTTGGTTGATGTTGCCTTTATAGCTCCTACCCCAAGATAGTCTGCACCATCATTTTGTGCTTTTAATGCTTCTTTGTATGTGTATGCACTTATTCCTATTGTTTTGTCCGGACCTAATATTTTTCTTGCTATCCTACATGGCATATCATCTTGACCTAAATGTACTCCCGCAGCATCTACAGCCTGTGCTACATCTATCCTGTCATTTATTATTAGAGGTACGTCATAACTATCTGTGATTTTTTTACATTTTTTTGCTAGTTCATAGAAGTCTTTTGTTGTGCTGGTTTTTTCACGTATTTGTATGATGGATGTTCCACCTATTATTGCTTGTTCTATTACATGTAAGAATTGTTGTTCTGTTAGGTCAAATTGGTCTGTTACCAAATATAATCCATATTCTTTCATATTATCCACCCTATAATTTTTGGATGTTTGCATATTTTGTGAATGTTTCTTTGTTTATTTTGGATAATTCATCGATTAAGTATATTCCGAATGATCCTGTTCCAGTATTTGTTTCCATTGTTTTTTGTGCTGCTAGTTCTCCTGCTATTGCCATTACTGTTGTTGCTGTTATTGCTGCTGTAAGTCCATCACCTACGGCTGTGTATGCTCCCATTATGCATCCTAGCATGCATCCTGTTCCTGTGATGTTTGCCATCATTGCATCACCATTGTTTATTGCATATACTTCTTTTCCATCGGATATTATGTCTATTGGTCCTGATACTGCTATGGTTGTGTTTAGTTTTTCAGCTATGTTTTTTACTATTTGTGCATTGGTTTTTAGTGTTTTTTCGTTTATGATGTCTGTGTCTGCTACATCTACTCCTTTGGCTGTTGTGCATTCTTCGAGTATGTCATAGAACATTGCTATTGCCTTTATTTCTGATAGGTTTCCTCTGATTATTGTTGGTTTTGATTCTTTTATTATTTCTATTGGTGTTTCATTTCTTATTTTACTTATTCCGACTCCTACTGGGTCTAGTATGAATGGTTTTTGTTGTTTGGTTGCTGTTTTTGCTGATTTTTTCATTGTTTGTATTTGTTCTGTTGTTAATGTTCCTATGTTTATTACTAGTGAACTTGCTATGCTGGTTATTTCTTCTGCTTCTTCAGGAGCATTTGCCATTATTGGTGATCCGCCCACGGCTAGTACTGCGTTTGCACAGTCTTTGACTGTTACTACATTTGTTATGCAGTGGGTTAGTGTACTTTCTTGTCTTAGTTTTTCGATTAAATCTGTTGATTTTTGAATTATTAAATCACTCATGTTTTCTTTACTCCTAAAAAGTTTCTTTATATAATTGTTACTATGTTTTTGTTAGTTAATAAAATTTTTAATGAAAAATCATGACAATTTTTTTATTTTGTTAATTTATTGAAAAGTGTTATTGTAAAAAATTTTGAAGATAAAAAATAATAAAATATATGATAAATTATTTGAGTAGTGTTGTATTATTCTTTAATTAAAATAGTGTTCAAATTTATTATATAGCCACTCAGTTAATGGTAATGAAATAAACATGTAGACATATATACTGAACACTACTGAAATTAAGTTTGATATACCACTAAATGCCAACAATTTATCAGTTAATGAAGGATAAATAGCAGTTAAAGATGAAACTGCTGCAACACTCATACTTGTACTCCCAATCCCTGAAGCAAGAGCAAAACTATAAGGATGTAATGGCAGAACATAAACCAGGAAATTAACAATTAAACTAATTAACAATGTTCCAAAAATAATTCCAATCAAGTAAACCGTGAAAAAACCTTTAACCTCACTAGAATCAAAACCATACTTATCTATAAGAACAACCATTTGAGGCTCACGACAAATAGAACTGGTCATACCAATAGCTTCACGCTTAAAACCCAACAATAATGCAACAGGAAGTCCAAACAATATAGTACCAATATCACCCAATTCCTCAAGTAACAATATAGGCCCCACACTAATTAACATTTCAATATTTTGACCACTAGCAATAGCAAGCTTTACAATTAAAGGACCAATAAGCAGCAATAACAACCTTGAAGAAACAGCCGATGATTTTTTATCAATCCATTTAAAAGATTTTGACAAATAACAAATCATTGCTAAGAATAAAGAAAATATTAATGGCAGAACAACTATTCTTATTCCATAAAATAAGTTAATATTTACGATACCAACATATAATGAAATTACTGAAACAAACAAAATTGTTAAATGTAACCTATAATCAAATATACCCTTATTTTCCTGTTTTTTCATAATAAACCCATAAATAACTTTAAAAAGAATAAAATATCCGTTTAACCAAATTCCACATTTAATAATAAAGAATCTTGACCACAAGGCTCTAGTCAATTATTTTTCAATAAACACAATTCTGCAAAAAACATTATATTAATGACTAAAAATTAGTAAAATTTCCAATTATTAAAAATTTAGTCAGAATAATCTTCATTCATATGTTAAGTAATTAATATTTTATTTATTAATCTTATAAAAACATTCCATAATAATTATTAAAAAAAAAAGTTTAAACAATCTTTATGATTAAATATTCCATATGTAAAAATAATCCTTAACTAAAAATAATTGTTAATCTTATAGATTTTCATTAATAATTTTATTATAAAGAAAAAAATAATTCTTAAAAAAAAAGTATGGAGATATGGAGGTTATATAATGTTTATGCTGTTATAACATATTTAGAAAAGTCCCTATCATAAAGTGATGCTGCGAGCATTACTACTGCACAAGAACCTATATTATGCACTAAAGCTCCTGTAATCGGATTTAATAATCCTAGAACGGAACATATAATTGCTATAGCGTTAATGATCATGGATATTGTTATACTTAAATGTATTGTGAATAATGTTGAATTTGATAATTTTTTAAGATATGGTAATTTTTCAATATCGTCACCGAGAAGTGCTATGTCCGCTGCTTCAATTGCTATGTCACTACCAATTCCACCCATAGCAACACTAACATCTGCTGTTTTTAGTGCTGGTGCATCATTTACTCCATCACCAACCATGCACACTTTCTTTTTTTCGCCTTTTAATTGTTCGATTATTTCTACTTTATTTTCAGGTAATAATTCGGAGTGAATATCTGTTATTCCTACTTTTGATGCAAAGTAATTTGCTGCTTTATGGTTATCACCAGTTAATAATTCAACGTTTGTTTCTAAGTCGTCATGTAATGTACTTACGACTTTGGAAGCATTTTCTCTTAATACATCTGATAAACCTACTATTCCAATGATTCTATCATCTTGTGCTACTACTATTGATGCTTTACCTTCGTTTCTTAGCAGGTCTAATTCTTTTATACAGTTATCGGTTACTGTGATTTTATTGTCTTCCATGAATCTTGTTGTTCCAGACAATATTATGGAATTGTTATATTCTATTTTTACTCCTTTACCGGGTACCATTTCAAATTTATCAGGATCATTATATGTTTTTCCTGCTTCTTTTGCATGAGTTACTATTGCTTTACCTATTGGATGTTCTGATTTTATTTCGGATATTGTTACTAGTTCTTGTAGTTTTTCTTGTGATACATCGTTTACTAATGGTATGATATCGGATACTTCTAGGTTTCCATAGGTGAGTGTTCCTGTTTTATCGAAGGTTATTGTATCTACATTTCCCATTATTTCTAAGGCTTCCCCTGATTTGATGAGTACTCCCTGTTTGGTTGCTTGTCCTATTGCTGCCATGATTGCTGTTGGTGTTGCTAGTATTAATGCGCATGGACAGAATACTACTAGTATTGTTACTGCTCTTTCCAGGTTTCCTGTTAATGCGTATGTTACTATGGCTATTCCTAATGCTACTGGTACTAACCATGTTGCCCATTTGTCTGCTATTCTCTGTGTTGGTGCTTGTTTTTCATCTGCTTCTTGAACTAGTCTTATGAGTTTTTCGAGTGATGAATCTGCTCCTACATTTGTTGCTCGGATGTCTATTGCTCCGTGTAAGTTTAGTGTTCCTGAGAATACTTCATCACCTGTGGTTTTATCTAATGGTAATGATTCTCCAGTCATTACTGATTGGTCTACTGATGTGTCTCCGCTTATTATTACTCCGTCTACTGGTATTTTTTCTCCAGGTAAAACTCTGAGTAGTGCATCTTTTTGAATATCTTTTGCATTTACTTGTTTTTCTATTGTTTTTCCGTTTTCTGTTATTAGTAATCTTCCTTGTTCAGGTTTTAGGTTGATTAGGTCTGTTAGTCCTCGTTTTGATCTTTCTACTGTGTATTCTTCTAGGAGTGCTCCTAGTGCCATGATGAAACATACTTCTCCTGCTGCGAATATTTCACCTATATATATTGATGCTACCATTGCCATTACTATTAGTAGTGCTGATGATACCCAGTGTTCGTATATGAGTCTGGTTAGTGCTAGGTATACTAGTGGTATTCCACAGATTATTATTGTTACCCATGCAGGATCTAGGTAATATGGTATTTTTGTTCCGGTTAGGACAAAGAATAAACTGATTAATAGGAATATTCCACCTACTATGGTCATTTTTAGTCCTTCTAGAACTCTCATGATTTTTTCTATTTGTTCCAAAGTATTACCTCCATATAAATATTTTTAATGTATAGTAATACTATTGTAATACAGATATATAAATGAATTTACTAAAAAGTAATACATTTGTATTACTCGGAAACTATGAAAATAATACTGATTAAAAAAAAGTTATTAAAAAAAAAGAAAATTTGAATCAAATAAAAAAGTTAAAAACCTTTATACTCATACTTTAAAGTAACTTTCTTCTGATTCTTACAATTAATAAAATAAGTCCACTCTACCTCATCACCATCTTTCAAGCTATAACCATCAACAATAACACTAGGAATTTCAACATACATAGGCTCATTAGGATCATTATCCTTACGTGACACTTTCTTCTTAATAGACAATTCAACCATAAAACATCACCACTATAAATTATTTAACTCTTCATTAATCTCATCTATAGACTCACGCTTCTTATTAATTATCTTCTTAATTTCAGAAATCTCCTTCTCCAAATCTTGAACCTCATTTTCAAGAATGAACTTCTGAATCTCCAATTTACCCTCCTCTGTTTCACACCAAGACCTAGCTTGTTCAATAAAAGATTCCTTCGTCATTCCCATCTCATTCAAAGATTCTTCATGAGAATCAGCAAAATTAATAAAAATACGTTCTAACTTTTCATCCATTTTATTCTCTCATCATATTTTATAATATTATATATTAACCAATGAAACATATTAACTTACCTAGTAGACAAATACATATCTAATTAAAAATAGAACTAATAATATTAACTCAAAGGGAGGAAGAAACTTGAAACGTATACATTATGTAGCAATAATCGTTATACTAACATTAGTACTGGGAATATTTTTGTTAAGTCCATATTCACCATTAAACAAATCAACAATAGATGGAAAAGCAGTAAAACTTCCAACAGGATACACAGTTCAAAAATCATCTGATAATATTTTAACCATCGGTAATGGAACTCACAAAATACACATCATATCACAGGATACAAATAACGTTAACGCAGCAATAAAAAAATATGAAAACAAATACAATAAAACTTACAATATCACAATACAAAATCTCACATTAGACAATGGCAAAAAAGTTATAAAAACAACAGCTAAGGAAATAAATGGAACACATACAACACTCAGGTATTGGTTCAAAAAAGACAAGAATGTTGTTAACATAAAAACTGCTTATACAGACAGTGCAACTGAAAATAATATAAAATCAATAATTAGTTCAATGAACTAATTAATTAAACACTTTTTTTTACAAAAAAATTTAAAAATAGAAAAGGTTATTTAATGACTAACGTACTTATTAAATAATCAAACTGTGGCTGAGCATCAGCATAAAAGTCAGTAGGTGCTTGACTTAAAACCCTAAAATAATGACCATTATTTTCAATCCAAGTATCCTGATAAGTCACTAAACTAACAGTATACTTAAATTGACGGGCATTTTTACCATTAACATTTAATGTTTTAGTTTCTTCTAAATTAAATTTACCACTACCACTCATAAGAGAGTATAATGTATCAGCTTTATAAGCATCATCCAATGTAACTCCTTTAGGTAAAGAATCATGTTTGGTAATTTCTGTTTTAACAATTGCAACATCAAACTGATTAGTTGAACTAGTATTTATTACATCATCCTGCAATTCTTCAACATTACCATCATAATAACTAAACTGAGATTTACTAATAGGATTAATTATAATAGAATCCGGACTAGATGATAAAAATGGTGTTTTAATTATATCATCATACTCATAAACTGTCCAATTATTAGTCATGTCAAATGCCAAATCATTATCTTCAAAATGTTTACTATCACCATTATTAGTAATAAATGTAGGAGACATTACGAAGAATAATGAAATAATAATAATAGATAATACTCCAATTATAGGAAGTAACACTTTGCTTCTCATAAATCAATCATCCTTTTTGTTCTTTTTATATAGATTTTCATTATTCGAATCCATAGTAACAATTAATGGCCCAAACCTAGTAACATCTAACTGCCAAATAGCCTCAGGCATACCTAAATCTAGCCATTCTACAGAATCAACATTATTAATACTGCTGACATATAAAGCAGCACAACCACCAACAGCTGTTAAAAATACTGCATTGTTACGAACTAAAGCTTTTTGAGTGTTTTCATCCATTCCACCCTTTCCAATAACAGCTTTAACACCCATATCAAGAACATCGGCCTCATAAGGGTTCATACGCATACTAGTGGTAGGACCTACTGCAACAATTTTATACTCATCATCTTGTTGACGTATAATAGGACCTGCATGAAACAATACAACGCCTTCCAGATCCATTGGCGCGCCAGATTCAATAATTCTTTTATGTGCACTATCACGAGCAGTGAAAATTTTACCCGTCAAATAAACAGTATCTCCTGCTTTTAATTTATTTATGTCTACATCTTTTAATGGTGTGTTTAATTCATATTCCAAAATTATACCCCATATAATTACTATATATTACTTCTGTTTTTTATTAATTAAATACTTAATACAATCATTAAATTTAATATAATATATAACATATAGTATTTTATATAAATCCATGGAGGTAGGCTATGGGATTATCAGAGAGAATAATTGGATTAACAAAATATATGGTAACCCTTCCAAAAACTAAAATATCTGTTTTCCTAATATTAATCATCAGTATACTGACTGGAGGAATTGTTGAATGTTTAACACCAGGATTAAGCACGAACTCAGTTGTTTACTCATTCCTAGATGGTGCTGCAACAACTTTCTTCCTACTAGGTCTGACAACCATAGCATCAGGAGGATTAATACATTCAATAGTAAACAAACTTAATGGAAGACATGTCAAACTTAAACAAGCAATGTTCCTCGCATTCGTGTATATGCTTATAACATGTTTCTTTTACCTGTTAGGAGCAATAATAACATTAATAATACATATAGACATTACATCAAACACTTTACTACTAGGATTATTATTTGGTTTCGCAATAGAAACATTAGTACTATGGGCAACATCAAACATCAGATACTTCCAAGGAGTAATAATTTCAGCAATACAACCCATACTAACAATAAGTATGTGGGTACTAATCAACAATTTAACAGCCGCTACAACAGCAAATATTTACTCATTATACTTAAAGGCGATAATTGGAGCATTAGTTCTGGCAATAGCAGTATACGCCTTTGTATCTGTGATAGAATCACCAATAAAAAGTAACTTAGGAGTAGGTGGACTGGAATTACTAAGTTTATTCATTGCACAAGTGACTGAAGGATCAATAGCAATGGAAGAAGTATTTAGTGAAATGGGAGAAGACATTGACACAATAGTATCATTAATAAGTTTCAAAACAAAAAATGGAATAAAAGCAAACTTTATATCACCATGCATACACCCAGGACCTGTTGGTAATATCGGTGGAGGAAACATGCCCACCATCCTATCAAACCAATTAGAAGACTTTGCAATAGTAGCCCATGGAGCAGCTACACATGACTTTAATCCAGTAGCATCAAAAGAAGTATCCAAAATAACAGATGCAATAAACAATGTACTACCAGAATTAACATACACAGATAAAGCAACAGAATTCCAGAGAGTACAATTTAATGACGCAAAAATAGGAGTACAATTCTTTGATGAAGGTGCCATACTACTAAGCACATTCGCCCCAAACCCTGGAGATGACATAGATTATGGAGTAGGATTATCCATGATCTACCAAACAAAGTATATGACAAACATTAAAGACGTTGTACTAGTAGATTGTCATAACTGCCTAAACGGAAACTATGAACGCTTACTTCCAGGACATAACAGAGTATACCAAATCGAAAAAGCAATAGATAAAATAACAAAACCAGAAATGTATCCAATAAAAATGGGATACGCATATAATCCACTAGACGAAATACCTATTAAAGATGGAATCGGTGAAAGTGGAGTAAAATTGATGATTACAGAAGTAAACAATCAAAAAATGTTATACATCGTATTTGATGGAAACAATATGCAAACAGGCTTCAGAGAAAAAATGTTTGAAGCAATAAAAAACAAATACCCAGAAATAGATATGATGGAAACCATGACAACAGATACACACATGGTAAACACAATATCCGGTGGAGGATTAACAGTAGGATTTAAACATGAAGAAAAATTAATACAAGCAATACTAGACCTAATTCCAGAAGCATTAAACGACCTTGAACAGGTAAGTGTTGCCTCATCCACAGCAAGAGTAAACATTAAAACATTAGGTCCAAACAACTCAACCGAATTAGTAACAACAATATCCTCCGTAGTCAGCGTTAGTAAACTATTAGCACCACTAGTATTCATAATTGCAGCAATAACAACAATTATATGGATATTCTAATAATCCTCCCCCTCGTTTTTACTTTTTTTATTAAAAATAATAATTTATATATACTTAAAAAACAGATAAATACCTTTATAATAAAACAATAAATAAATAAATTTTAATAAGTTTTGTTATAAAAAAAGGTGATTTAATATGGTAAAAACATTAGAAAATTTATCCAAAGCATTCGTTGGAGAAAGTCAAGCAAGAAACAGATACACAATGTACTCTAAAATTGCAAAAAAAGAAGGATTCGAAAAAATCGCTGAAATATTCCTATTAACAGCAGATAACGAATTCCAACACGCAAAAGTATTATTTAAAATGATACAAGAATTAAAAGAAGATGCAGATTGTATCGACATCCCAACAAGTGTAGGATTCACATACGGAACCACAGCCGAAAACCTTAAAGCAGCAGCAGAAGGAGAAAACGAAGAAGCTACATCCATGTACCCAGAATTTGCTGATGTAGCAGAAGAAGAAGGATTTTCCACAATAGCAGCAAGATTAAGAAACATCGGTCTAGTAGAAGCACACCACGAAGAAAGATACCGAAAATTACTAGCAATGGTAGAAGGAGAAACATTCTTCAACAGAGACGAAGAAATTACATGGGTATGCAGAAAATGTGGTTTCGTATACAAAGGAGAAAAACCACCAGAAGTATGTCCAATATGTGAACACCCATCCGCATACTTCGAATTATCACAAGAAGACTTCTAAGTATATAGAAGCTTACACCTCACCACCCAAACCATTTTTTTATAGAAAATGATTAGGAGTTAAATATCATGGCAGATTTTGATAAAACAAGCATAGTTTTATGTAAAAATAGTGGAAATATTATTGAAATAATTAAACCAGGACAAGATGTTGATGTAGCACAATTAAATGTTATAGAAGCAAAAACTGAAGGTGAAGGATCTCCAAAACACGTTCCAATCGTAACAAGAATTGAAGATGGATACCATGTTAAAGTAGGAGAAGTAGAACACCCAATGGATGAAGACCATTACATTGCAATGATAGAATTAATTGCTGATGGACAAATCCACAAACAGTACTTAAATCCTGGTGACAAACCTGAAGCAACATTCAAAATCCCTGAAGCAGATTCAGTAGAAGCAAGAGAATTCTGTACTCTTCACGGATTATGGAAAGCTTAAATCTTTCCCATAATTTTTTTCTTTTTCTAAAAAAAACTTAATAATAATGATAGATTACTAGAAATGTTAACTAGTAATTCAGAGCAAAAAAATAGACATAATAATTTAATAAATAAAAAAAAGAAAAGATTAAATATTATATTTAATCAATAAAATATTTTTCAACACCTTTAATTAAACTAGGATATTTAAGATACAAATTTTTTATTTTAAACTCGATGATATCAAGAGCATCATCATAATTCTCAATTTTATTATCCAAAGAGAATAATCGTGAATTAAATGTTTTTTCTGATATTTTTCCATCAACAAATAATTTTGTTTGTTTCCAGATTTTCTGATGTTCTAACATTATTGATTTTACTGTTTTTAATTCATTTTTATTCAAGTTTATGAATGTTTTTCTGTTTTTATCTGTTAAATATTTGTATAAATCGTTTGAAGTTGTTATTGCTTTATTCAGATAATTTATTGAACTTGTAATATAAGAATTTATTTGTTTATATGCTGTGTTAAATGAGATATGTTTATCATCTAACCGATCTTCCACCATATCTATGGCATCTTCTAGTTTTTCTATTTTGTCAATATATGTGGCTATTTGTTTCATTTTTTTATTGTAGATTGTTGCTTCGTTTGATTTTAGTAGTTTAGTTGCTTTTGATGATATGTAAACTGTGTTTCCTTTATATTTTGCTGTGATATTCTTTCCAAGTACATTATTATCTGTTATTTTATAGTTTAGTACTATTTTACCGTTCTTGTTTGTTACTTTTGTATATATTTTTGTACCAATTTTTACTGAAATATTTTGATTTTTTATTGGTTTGTTCTTGTTATCTTTTAAGGTTACTGTTACTTTGACTTTATCATTCAATATTGCTTTTGATTGGTTTAAACTTATAGATAATTTTGTATTATTTTTTTTAGGTGCTTTTTTGACTTCTTTGTTCACATTTTTATTGATGATATTTGTTTTTGCTATGCTTGTATCAACATTTTTTTCCTCTTTAATCATATTACTTGTTTTTGTTGTAGTGTCATTGGTACTGGTAGCACTTACTATTCCTATTAATAGAAAACAGAGTGATAGTAGTAATATAATCTTTTTTAAATTATTGTTTATCATTAATTACATCACCATTGTTAATCGTTTAGTAATTTATATTTATTATTAATTAATATTTAAATACTTTATTAGATTTAATAAACGAATAATTAAAAAATATTGGAAAAAGAGATTATATGTAATTTAATTGTTATATTAATAATAGGTGTTATTGAAGCGTGCAAAGAATTCTTTTTTAAAGTTTTTAAGAAAAAGTTATTATAATCATGTTCATAACTATGGAATATTGTAGGAGATTATGTTCAATGCATCATATAAAACTATTTGCAATTAGCATAGCAAAATTAGTTTTCACACAGCACATATATTTAAAAAAAATGTGGATTAGATTATTTTTGTTTTTTCTCTAATCTTTCTTGTTGTTTTACTTCTAAGATGTGTTCTATTATTTCATCTATAGTTGTTGTTACATCAATATTTTCTATTACTGGTACATCATGTTTATCTGCAACATTTACTATGTAATTATGTGTTTTTCTAATTGATGTGAAGTTTTTAAGGTATCTTTTTAATGGTCTTCTTGCCCATAATTGACGACATCTTGAGTAGAATCTTCCTCTATGTATTTCTTCATCGGATAATGCTAATACAAACATGTAAACGTTTGGTGTGTTTAATAGTTCTTCATCAATAAATCCTGGTACTATATGCACTCCTTCTATTACTATGCTTATACCTTCTTTTATTGAACGTTCTATTACGCCGGTTAATCCTACACTTACTGTTTCTACATGATCTTTAAATCCGAGTAATGTTTTATCAAATTCTGGTGGTGCGGGTGTTTTTAATGCTTCTTCTGCTGTGTAACTTGATTCAAATAGTGTTGGACATAACTGTTTTGATACCATTTTTCTCATTACTTCACGTATCATATCAGTACTTAGTAAACTTTTTATTCCCAGCCTATTTGCTAATTCGAAAGAAATTGATGATGTTCCTATCCCTGATGCTCCACCTATAAGTATTATTAATGGATCTTTAGATCTTCTTATTTCTTTCCATATTATATATTTTTTTGCTAATACTGGGTCGTCTTCTTTTAGTTTTTCTTTAACTATTTTTATTAAATCAGTAACTGAAATTACTGTTGTCCCATCGTTTGTGATTGATTCTTCTACTTCAGAAGCTATTTCATATGCTTTGTCTGGATCAACTTCTGATCTTACTAATGATTTTGAAAGGATTCCTTTTGAGAATGGTTCTCTGTATTTTTTTCCACCAACTACTCCTTCAACTAGTAACATGTTTTCACCACCTTATACTTTTTTCAAAATTTTATGATTAAATCATAATTAATTACTTATATGTAATCTAAGTTATATAATAGTTATATTTTTTAGAAAAAATAATATTTGAGAATAAAATACTTTATAAAATGATAAATTTTATTAAAAATAGTGTTAGAAAGATTATTTTAAGAAAAAAAAGGAAGTTAGTAATTATATTACTTAACTTATTGTGCTTGGAACATGTCTTTTCCTGCACCACATAATGGGCATTTCCAGTCATCAGGTAAATCTTCAAATGATGTGCCTGGTGCTATTCCGTGTGCTTCGTCTCCTTTTTCTGAGTCGTATACCCATCCACATAACATACATTTATATTTTGCCATATATATCACTCCATAATTTATTGTTTTAATATTTTATTTTTTTAATTAATATATTATTCGATTACTACAAATAAATTATAGGATACATCTTTATCAATTTGTACTTCTTTATCTTCAACTAATATTTTTACAGGTCCATTTAATGGTGCAGCACTAATTAATGTTATTTTAGTTTCTAATGTTATTCCTATATCGAGCAATTCCTTGAGTTGGTCATTGTCTCCTCGGATAAATTTTATTGTACCAACTTCTTTTGGAGCCATGTTTCCTACAGATATTAGGTTTTCTATTCTTTTAGGTATATCTTTAATGCTTTGCATTTTTGAACATTCATAACATGTGGCTATGTCCAAGTCACATACTGGGATAACATTATGATCATCTGGGCATTGATTTGGGTATTCTAATAGTTGGCATAATTTTCTTTCGGCTTCATCAGATAATGAATGTTCCATTGCACATGCTTGTTCATGTAGGTCTTCCATTTCAATACCTAATGTGTTGTATAAGAATGTTTCCAGTAATCTATGTTTACGAACTATACTTTCTGCAATTTTATAACCTTTATCTGTTAATTTTACTCCTTTGTATTGGTAGTAATTTACGTAACCTTCTTCTTCTAATTTCTTAAGCATTTGTGTTACACTGCCGGGAGCGATTCCTAAATCTTTTGAAATCTCTGTTGTCTTTGCCATGTTATCTGTGAGACTTTTTTTGTAAATGGTTTCTAAATATTCTTCTACATTCTCACTTATATTCTTTCCATGCATATTAAACACTCTGATTAATTAGTTATATCTAATAGTTATTATAGTTTTTATAATTTAAATATATTAATCTTAACAAAATATTTTTTTGGGGAGAATTTTATTAAATGTTATAATAATTTTTCTTTTAAGTCTTTTCTTAGCAGTTTCCAATTATTTACTCGAGGTAATTCTGTTACTGTGAAAATTTTTCTAGGAATTTTATATCTTGCCAGGTTTTGTCGGGCATATTCTAGTAATCCTTCTTCATCAGGTTCTTCTTTCCATATTACGGCAGCAGCTGGTATTTCTCCGCGATGTTCGTGAGGTATGCTGAATATTGCTATTTCATCTACTGAGTCATGTGCTATTAATACTTCTTCAACTTCGGTAGGGTATATTTTCCATCCAGACATTATTATCATGTCTTTTTTACGGTCGGTTATGAATAGTCTTTGATCATCATCAATGTATCCTATATCACCGGACAGGTACCAGCCGTCTTCTGTGAATGTTTCCTTATTGGCTTGTGGGTTATTCCAGTATCCGATTGTGGTGGAAGGTCCACGTAGTGCTATTTCTCCTGTTTCTTTTTGTTTTAATGTTTTTGATGGATCTTCAGTGTCAACAATTTTTATTTCTGTGAAACATACGGGGTGTCCTACACTTTCATATTTATCTGCTGAGGCATAATCTTCTGGTCGTATGACTGTTCCTGTTCCTATGACTATTGTTTCTGATGATCCATAAGCATTTAGTACGGGTATTCCGTATTTTTTATAGAATTTTTTCCACGTGTCTTGGTGTAATGGTCCTCCACCAGATATTATGCATTTTACTGTGTATAGTTTGTTAGATACTAGTTCTGGGTTTGATACTATTGAATGTATTACTGGTGGCATTCCTGTTGCATGAGTTACACTGTTTTCATATATAATGTCAAGGTATTCTTCGAATGTGTATCTGTTTTTGGTTATGCATAATGCTGCTGCTCTTAGTGCTGAAATTGCCCATGAGATTCCGACATGTGCCATAGGGTAAATGCAGAACATGACACTGTCCTGATTCATTTTTAGCACGTCACATTCATTGTGTATTGCACTAAACCAGTTTCCATGGGTTAACATTGCTCCTTTTGGTTTGCCTGTTGTTCCGCTTGTATATTGTAATTGACATAAATCGTCCCATGATGTGTTTTCTGCTTCCAATATTTTTTCATTTGTATATTCATCTAATAATGGTATTTGGTAACATGGAATGTCTATTTCATTTATTTCATGGTCGGTTATGATTAGTTTTGCACCTGAGTCTTTTATGTAATATTTTAGTTCGGGTATTGTGTATATTCTGTTTGTTGGTACTGCTACTGCACCTATTCTCCATAATGCTAAGAAGGAGAATAAGTATTCTGGAGAGTTTTCTAGGTATATTACTACTCTGTCTTGTTTTTTTATTCCTAATTTTTTTAATGTTCTTCCCAAGTGTGATATTATTCCTAAGATATCTCGTGATGTATATTTCTTGTTTTTGTCTATGGAATAATATACTGGCTTATCTAATCTACAAGCGTTAGCATCTAAAAAAGTTGTTACATTTATCATATTTTTATCCTTCAAGAATTTCAGATATTAATATGTTTGTTTTTTCAAATATTAAAAAAGTTGTATAGGTTTTTATGTAAAAATTAGTTATTATATAAATTTGTAGTGATGGTTGTTTTTTGTGATTATGTTTGAAAATTTAATATTAAATTTAATAAAAAGGAGGAATAATTTAGATTTATTAATCTAAATCGTAATATATTTCAGATAACCAGTCTACGCTTAAATATCTTTCTCCAGTATCTGGTAATATTGCTACTATAGTTTTTCCTTTGTTTTCTGGTCTTTTTGCTACTTCTATTGCTGCGTGTATTGCTGCTCCTGATGATATTCCTGCGAGGATTCCTTCTTTTTGTGCTAAGTTGATTGTTCCTTTACCTGCATCTTCGTCTTCTACTGTTATTACTTCATCTATTACATCGAGGTCTAATGTGTCTGCTACAAATCCTGGGCTGATTCCTTGTATTTTATGTGGTCCTTTTTCTCCTTTGGAGATTATTGGTGATGATGCTGCTTCTACTACTATTAGTTGGAAGTTTTCTTTTTTTGGTTTTATTGCTCTTGCTATTCCTGTTGCTGTTCCTCCTGTTCCTGCTGCGGATACTACTATGTCTACTTTTCCGTCTGTGTCTGTGTAGATTTCTTCTCCTGTTAGTATTTCATGTATTTTTGGGTTTGCTGGGTTTTCGAATTGTTGTAGTATTATTGAGTTTTCTATTTCTTTGTTTAGTCTTTCTGCTTCTTTGATTGCTCCTGGTATTCCTTCGGATGCTGGTGTTAGTACTAGGTCTGCTCCGAATATTTTTACTAGTTTTCTTCTTTCTATTGAGAATGATTCTGGTAGTATTATTTTGAGTTTGTATCCTTTGGCTGCTGCTGCGAATGCTAGTGCTACTCCTGTGTTTCCACTTGTTGGTTCGATGATTGTTGTATCTTTGTTTATTTTTCCTTGTTTTTCTGCGTCTTCTATTAATGATACTGCTACTCTGTCTTTTACACTGCTTACTGGATTGAATGATTCTACTTTTACTAGTACTGTTGCGTCGATTCCTTCAGTTAGTTTGTTTATTTTTACTAGTGGTGTGTTTCCTATTGTTTCTGTTATGTCGTTTGCTATTGGTTTTTTTAATATTGGTATATTTTCTATTGTCATGTTTTTTCACGTCCTATCTTTTTTTGTTTTTGTTATTATTATTTTTATTTTTTTTGATTTTTTTATTTTATTGGGTTTTGATATTAAATTAAGTATAACAATTGTTATATTTTATTGTATCATAAATGATTATTATAATTTGAAATTATTTACTTAATTATTTATTTTTCTAAAATTTTGAAATATAATAATATTAAAATTTTTAGATATAATTTTTTAATGATTTATAAAATAACAATGTTAAATTATAAATTTATCATATTCTTGACTACAAATTAATATATGTTATAATTATATATAAATATAACTATAGTTATATAATTATATTGTCAAGAAAAAATAAATAAAAAGAACAATAAAAGTATATAAAGAAAAAAGAAAAAACATAAACCAAAAAAGGAACTGAAACAATGTTTGAGACAATAAAAGAAGACATAAACACTGTTTTCTCAAATGATCCTGCAGCAAAAAGCACAATAGAAGTCATACTCTGCTATCCAGGCCTACACGCCCTATGGCTACATAAAATCGCACACTGGTTCTGGAAAAAAAATCACAAACTAATCGGAAGATTTATCTCCCACATAAACCGATTCCTCACAGGAATAGAAATACACCCCGGAGCAACAATCGGAAGAAGATTCTTCATAGACCATGGAATGGGAGTAGTAATCGGAGAAACAACAATCGTAGGAGATGATGTTCTACTATACAAAGGAGTAGTACTCGGAGGAACAAGCCTAGAAGCAAAAAAAAGACATCCAACAATAGGTGACAGAGTAGTAATCGGTACCAACGCAATAGTACTTGGAGACATAGAAATAGGAGATGACTGTAAAATAGGCGCAGGATCAGTAGTAACAAAACCAGCACCACCAGATTCAACAATAGTAGGTATACCAGGAAGAACATTAGAATCAATACGTAAACAAAGCCAACATAAACGTGACTTAGAACACGGAAAAATACCAGACCCTATAACCGAAATATTAAACACTATAATAAGAAGACAAGAAGAATTAGAAGAAATAGTATACCATGAAAACAGATCAGAAGAAGACAGAAAAATTATGTACAAAGAATTAAAAGAATTAGCAAATAAAAAAGAAGAATAAAATTTATTCATTTAAAAATTATATTAATACTCCTCTCACCATTTGCTGATTCAATCCATCTAACCTCCACATTATAATACCAACGCTTTCTTAAACTCGAATAATAATGATTACTATTATTATTAAACGAAACTTTACACGGCATTTCTAACTCTACCCTCTTATTAGAACCATCAGATAACATCAAATTAGTATAAACATAATGTCTTCCACTACGAAGAGTATAATAAATAACCATATCTGCTGGAACATAAACACCTATAGTTCTCTTGGAACCAGCACCCAATGAATATATTAATTTAACATTCTTTTGAAGTTCTGTTAAAAAACTTTTAACCTTAACCGTCTTTGTCACATCATTTGTAGCTTCAATACCATCATATAAAAGGGGAATAGTTATTATTGACAATATAATCAATAAAATAAAAAATATTAACAAATATTCCAAAGCTATTTGGCCTTTATTATCCAATTATATCAACCCCACCAAATAAATTGAAAGCTGATACGTATTTCCCAGCAATAATGTAATTATTAATCCTGCTAATATAAATGGAGCAAAAGATAATCCTTTTTTTATAGATATTGTTGAATTGACATATACCTTTTTTAATTTTTTTATTTCAACATTTGTTAAGCCACATGCATTGTTTGAACATATTAACTCTCCTTTATCTTTGAAATCATACCAATTACTTTTATCAAAGTAATATTGTTGATTTTTATAGTATAATGGATATTGAAGTATCATTCCTTCTTCTAATAAATTCATATCTATATTTTGTGTTAATGCATCCTGTATTATGCTCTTATGATAAATATTTTTAACCGTAATTAATACTGTGATTATAATAAATTCAGTTAAGTAGAATATCAGATTAGCTGTTAATATCTGCTGAGATATTACTAATATTGTGGATATTATCAGTATTATTTTATATTTCAATATTTTTGACAGGATATAAGACAATATTAGTAAAAATATTATTTTTATTAAAGTATGATATACATTTAATTCTGAAATTATCATATAAGATATGATTAATGAATTTACTGTTAATAAAACATCTTTAAAATTAAAAGATTGGATGAACTTTTCTTTTAAATAAGGTTTATCTTTCATAATTATTATTGACACATATATTAGAACAACAGGTATTATGGACAGTATACTATTAAACATTACATAAAACGCAGGTACTCTCAAAGAAAATATATTAAACGGTAAAGAAATACCATTTATGACATAACTAGGCAATATATTCATAAAATCTGGTATGAGCAATGTAGATACTGCAGTAAATAATTTAACATCACCACCAGCCCATACTCCAAGTTTCCATAAGATATATGAGAATACAAATACTGCACATATTGAAATGTAATAAAAAAGATTAAAATGTCCAACTAAAGAAAAATAAATACTTACTAAACTAATACCAAGAATGATTGTTGTAAATGTTAATTTATTAGGTATTATTTGATATTTGACATCAGTATATGTTGCGATTAAACAACACATAGTTACTAAAATTATTCCAAATATTTTAATTATATACAAATTCATAATGTCTTTCTAAAAAAAATAGGGAAGAAAAGAATTAAAACTTGCCTTGTTTATTGTCTTTAGCTGCTTTAATGAAAGATTTGAATATTGGATGAGGAGCATTAGGTCTTGATTTAAATTCTGGATGGAATTGACATCCTAAGAACCATGGATGATCTTTAAGTTCAATCATTTCAACTAAGAAATCATCAGGAGAAGTTCCTGAAATTACTGCACCAAAATCAGTTAATAAATCACGATACTCATTATTAACTTCGTATCTATGTCTATGTCTTTCAGATACCTGTGAATCTTTATATGCTTCATATGCAATAGTTCCTTCTTTAACTTTACATGGATATGCTCCTAATCTCATAGTTCCACCCATGTTGTTAATTTTCTTCTGTTCTTCCATCATATCAATCACAGGACAGGAACAATCTTCATCAAACTCGGTACTATTTGCTTCAGGATGTCCATTTAGTTGAGCTATTGCTATTGACATTGCATGTAATCCTAAGCATATACCAAAGATTGGGATTTTATTGTTTATTGCGTATTTAACAGATTCTATTTTTCCGGATATTCCTCTTTCTCCAAATCCTCCAGGAATTAATAATCCATCATATTTTGATAGAGAATCTATGTTGAAATCATTATCTGCTTTTATCCAATCAATTTCAACTTTAACTTTGTTTGCAGCACCTGCATGTTTTAGAGCTTCTCTGATACTTATGTATGCGTCTTCTAGTTCAATGTATTTACCTACAACACCTATTTTTACTTTTGGTGATTCTATTTTTAAGTCTTCTACAATTTGGCTCCATTCATATAAGTCTGCTTTGTTTGGTTTTTCCATTCCTAAGCGGTCTAGAACTATGTTTCCAACGTTTTCGGAGTACATTGTTAATGGTACTTCGTAGATTGAATGTGCATCAGGTGTATTTATGACTGCATTTTTTGGTACGTCACAGAAGTGTGCTATTTTTTCTTTTAAGTTGTCATCTAGTAATAGTTCTGATCTGCATACTATCATGTCAGGGTTTATTCCTAATCCTCTTAGTTCTTTTGTACTGTGTTGTGTTGGTTTTGTTTTAAATTCTTTAGCTGCTTTTAGGTAAGGTACATAGGTTACATGTACAAACATACAGTTTTCATGTCCTTCTTCGTTTTTTAGTTGTCTTACAGCTTCAATGAATGGTTGACTTTCTATGTCTCCTACGGTTCCTCCAACTTCAACCATTACTACTTCTGCTTTTGTTTTTTTGGCTACATCACGTATCATTATTTTGATTTCTTCTGTGATGTGTGGTATTATTTGTACACAGGATCCTAAATATTCTCCTTTTCTTTCTTTTTCTATGACGGATGAGTATACTTTTCCTGTTGTGATGTTTGCTTTTCCGGATAGTTCTGTGTCTAGAAACCTTTCGTAATGTCCTAAGTCTAGGTCACATTCCATTCCGTCATCTGTTACGTATACTTCTCCGTGTTGGTATGGATTTAATGTTCCGGAGTCCCAGTTTAGGTATGGGTCTATTTTTATTGCGGTTACATTTACTCCATAAGACCTTAATATTCTACCTATTGATGCTGAAGTTATTCCTTTTCCTATGGAACTTACTACTCCACCAGTTACTACAATATATTTTGACAAGTTTACCATTCTTCCCTTAAAATGTTATAAAATTATCAATATAATTACTATATTATTAAATAATATAATAATTATTAATTAATACTTTGTTTATTTTTTAATATAAATATTTGTAATTTTTTTAAAAAAAAAATTAATTATAATAAAATGTTTGTATTTGATACTATTTAGATTTATCACATTTACCAGTATGAAAAATTTAGGAAATCACATTTTAATGAATAAAAATATATAGTATAAAACAAGTTAAAAATAAATAAAAATATAATAAATTAATAAAAAAATAACAATAATATCAATATTTTTATATATACAAAAAAATATATTAAAAAATATGGAAAAAAATGATAAAGATAATAATATAATATATGATGAAGATATATTGAATAAACTCATCGAATACAACATTTTTGTAAAAGGAGCCAGTAAAGCTTTTACAATATTTCTAATATTATGGTTTCTATCTAAAAGAAATATGCATGGCTATTTAATAATGAAGAAGATTGATGAATTCTTTATGCCACAAATAGAAGTAGGATTAATGAAAGAAACAAAAGCAAACAAAATATATCCTCTTTTAAAGACCCTGACAGAACACAAATTAATAGAATTCTACCCTGGAATTCATAAAAAGAAAGATGTGAAAATATACCGCCTAACAGAAGAAGGCGAAAAAACATTAAAACTAATAAAAACAGCCTATCGACAAAACACGCAAAGAAAAATATGGAAAGAATTAATAAATGATTTAATCAAAGAATAGTAAAAAAAATAGTAATTATTCCTTACTAATCTTAATCATTTCATCCAATAAAGTATGACCAATAATCGTATCATACTTACCCTGTGACATATCTTCAGAAAATACTTCAGTGGCATCAGGTTCTTTAATGCTAGTACTATATATAGCAAATGGAACTGGTGTCATTGTATGAGTTTTAATATCAATAGGTGTTGGATGATCTGGTAAAACAGCAATAGTAAACTCTTCATCAATACCCGGTAATTCTTTTAATAATTTTCCTAGAATAATACTATCTATATTTTCTATAGCCCTTAATTTTTCAGGCAAGTTTCCTTCATGACCTGCTTCATCAGGTGCTTCAATATGAATATATTGAACATCATGAGTCTTCAATGATTCTAATGCATAATTAACCTTATTTTCATAGTTAGTATCGAAATAAGCAGTTGCTCCAGGTACTTCAATAACATCCAATCCAATATAATTACTGATTCCTTTTAATAAATCAACACCAGTAATAGTTGCACCAGACATATTATATCTTTCAGGGAAGTTTCCTATAACTGGTTTAGCACCTTGACCCCATAACCAAATCATATTAGCAGGCAATTTTCCTTCACTAACTCTTTTTTTGTTAACAGGATGATTTTCTAATACTTCTACAGAATCTCTCATCAATTGATTGATTAATCGTGCTTTTTCATTATCTGGTTTTAGTAAGTTATCCTCAAATGGTTGACCTACAACATCATGTGGAGGTGTAGAAGTTAAATCTTCCATTTCAATATCATCAATCACGAACAAGTTTCTATAACTAACTCCAGGATAAAATACTCCTATTTCACTGAAATTATCATTTAATGCTTCAATAAGCTGTGCTGCTTCTTCTGTTGAAATATGATCCGCTGTAAAATCATTAATTTTACCATCTTTTACATTGATAAAGTTTAATCTAAATGCTACATCAGTATCTCCTAATGATACTCCAACACTAGGTGCTTCTAATGGTCCTCTACCTTTTAACATTGATGGATTAAATCCCATGATAGAAGTGTTTGCTACGTCTGAACCTGGAGTCATTCCATCAGGAACATTCTTTGTTAAACCAGTATACCCATTTTTTGCAATGAAATCCATGTTAGGAGTGTTTGCTTCGACTACTGGCGTTTTTCCGTTAAGTTGTTCTAGTGGCTCATCAGCCATACCATCTGCTATTACGATAACATATTTCATTTTAATCACTGTTTATAAAAAAATTTTGGTTATTAATTATAATGTTGTACTATTAACTTATTAACTATTTTTATTACTTCATGTGTACGTGTCCACAGGTACATCGTTCAATACTATAAGGATCTCCTGAAATATCCCAATCTATCAAATCATAGTTTGCATAAACTTCCTTAAGAACATCTCTTATTTCCATAACTGCAAAACCTAATAAATTTTTACCGATGTAATTTCCTTCGTCATCTTCTTGAACTCCTAATTCCAGGTTATCACTTTTGAAGATAATATCTTGACCGTCTGTTCTTATTACTTGTTTAGTGAATGTGATATCTGTAGCAAGTTTATAATATAATGCGTTAATTATAACTGTATATTTTAATTCTTCCCATAAATCTGGGGATTTGCTTTGTAATTCTTTTTCTAATAGTTCTACTATTTCATTAGCAGAATCGTATGTTTTTGTTCCAACATGTATGTGTGCTGATTGATCAAAAAATAATGTGTCAAACATAAAGATTACATTCTTCTTTTCTGCAGTAATCTTGTCATATTTTGGTTTTGCATCCTTTTGCCATAAATTTATGATTAAAGCTTTTTCTGGTGATAGAAGATATTCTTTTACTTCATCACTTACTGATTCACTAGGTACTGCACTTTCTTTAAATGATGGAGCTTTAGGAAATATTTTAAGATATTCTTCTTTATCGTTTATTGTTTCATTATATTTTATTAAATATTCTGCACCGCTTCCTGTCTTCCAGAATGATGATTTTTCGGGATATGTTGGATATTTTATCCATGGAGGTGCTAAGTATTTTTCATTTGTCATAGTAATCACTAAATTATTTTACATAAAAAGAGGAGTGGAATAAAAAGTAATGCTTAATTAGCATTAGATTTTCCTATACTGATTATGTCACTAAGTATTGCTGATGCTGTTTCAATTGATCCAGCTCCTACACCTACTACTGTCACATCATCTGATAAGTCTGTTTTGAAATTAATTACATTTAATGTGCCATTTACTGCAAATGGTGAGCCTTGTTTTACTAGCATTGGTCCAACTGTAAGTTTCCCATCTTTAGCTTCTGCTACTAATTTTATAAGGTAACCATCTTTAAGTGCTAGTTTAACAGCGTTTGATGTTATGTCAGATATTCCATGTAATGCTACATCTTTAAGGGTTACATCCCATCCCATCAGTGAGTTTGCTATTATTACTATTTTACATGCAGCGTCTAATCCTTCTACATCTTGGTAAGGATTTGTTTCTGCAATTCCTAATTCTTGAGCTTCTTTTAATGTTGGTTCATAATCTGTTCCTTCATTAGCCATTCGTGATAGGATATAATTGGTTGTTCCATTTAGTATTCCTTGTACTGATTGTATTTGATTTCCTGCTAATGATTGGCGTGCAGTATTAATTACGGGCATTGCTCCCCCAACTGATGCTTCAAATCTGAATTTTACTCCATTTTCTTGTGCTGCATCTATTAGTGTTTTGAAGTTTAGTGCTAATGGTCCTTTATTTGATGTTACTACATCTTTTTTGTCATTGAATGCTTTTAGAATGTTTGATTGTGTTGGTTCACCATCATCTATGTTTGTTGGTGTTGCTTCTACCAGACAGTCATATTCTGCTAAGTCCATTACTTCTAGTCCATCCACATCACTTACCCCATATTCTGGGTAATCTTTTATTTTTCCAGTTTCGTTTTTGGTATCTAATGCTAATTGTAGGTCTAATCCTTCAGCATTTATTGCAGCACCAGATCTGTCTGCTATTGCTGTGATTTCTATATCTAATCCGTATTTGTCAATTAGTTCGTCATGTTTTTGTAGTATGACATTTGCTACTCCTTGACCTACTGCTCCGAAACCAAGAACGCATAATTTCATTTTATTTACAGCCATTGATTCTACCCCTTATGTTATATTTCCTTTATTAAGACTAATCCATCATTATCTGCGATTTCTTGTACTGATTGTATTGCTTCTGTTCGGTTGTCTTCTTTTGTTTCAATGACCATTTTACATACTGATTCTTGTAGGTTGTTTCCTATGTTTAAGTCTACACTGTTTATTTTTATTATATTAATTTCATCAATTTTATGAACTGTTTGCATTAGGTCACTTGTTGGCATATTACCTAGTAAAAGGAATGTTTGTGTATCTTTTTGTAGTACTCCATCTACTTCTACTATGTCTACTCCTTCTTTTCTTATGAAATCTACTGCTTTTTCTAGTATTTCTTTTGATGCGTCTATTGTGAAGTGTACTGGTATTTTTCCGTCTGCTGTTCTGTTGTCGTGTTCGTGTATGATTGTTGATATGTTAGCTCCAAAGTTTGATAATGGTTGGAGTATGTTTACTAATTGTCCAGGGGTGTCTGGTATTTCTATTAATAATTTTAGTCTCATTTCGTCCATTTCCCTTTTTCTGCTACAACACTGCCGTTTTTATCGACACGTGCATTTCTTAATATTTTTTCTGGATTTTTCTTTTCCATTACATCTTCTCTTGTTCTGTTGAGGTTGTCTACGATGTATCTTGTTTCTTCTGAGTCTGGTATTTGGTCTAGTGCTTCAGAAAATTTATTTAATATGTTTTCTGCTTCTTTTTCTATTTCCATTTTATTTTGCTCCTAATTATTTTGTTATTATTTTATAAGATTAATCTTTTATTTTTTAAGGTTTTTTTATCCTAGTTATGTTATTTATTATGTTTATTTTATTTTAAAAATGTTTAGATTTATATGTGTGACTTTTTTTGTTAGTGATAGTTTTCGAGTATTTTTTGGTATTTTTCTTTTTTGATTATTTTCTTTTTGATTATTTTATCTATTCCTGTGCCGTATTGTGCTGCTTTTTTTGGTCTGTATGCTATGTATTCTGGTACTCCTAGTTCTTGTGCTATATCTCGTAGTATGTGTTTTCGTATGTTGTCTTCTTCTGAGTGTAGCATGTAGTTTATTGGGATTTTTATTGCTGTTTTTATTATTTGTTTGTCCATGTATGGTACTCTTAGTTCTATTGAGTTGGCCATTGTGGCTTTATCGTCTCTTTCCAGGTTTACATGGTACATGTTGTTTAGGTCGTGTGTTAGTTCATCAAGTAGTTTGGTTTTGTTTTTGTATTTTCTTTTGTATCTGTTGTATCCTGTGAATAGTTCATCTGCACCTTGTCCTGATAGGATTACTTTATGACCATCTTTATTTGCAAGTTTGCTTGTGAGATTTATTGTCATTCCCACTCCTAATTTCATCAGGTTTGTATCTTCTATTATGTTTAGTGTAGGTATGAAATTATTTTCTATTATTTCTTCATTAATTATCCTGGTTTTTAGTGGTAACTGTATATCTTCTGATACTTTTTTAGCAAATTTTAGGTCTTGACTGTTTTTGGTACCTACTGTGTATAATGTTGTTTTTATACCAAACTTTTTAAGAAGTACTGCTAGCAGTGTACTGTCAACTCCTGCAGAAAATAGTACTGCAACCTCATCTAACCTGTTTACACGTTTATGCACCGCATTTATAATATTGTTCTTCAATTCCTCTTTTAACAAAGAATATTCAGTATTATCTTCGACTCGTATGAACTCCTGCCGTATACTGATTATTTTATTATTGTATATTGCTTGTGTTGGTTTTAATGAGTGTATGTTTTCAATATTAATCTGTTTTAAAGCTTTGCTTTCTGATGCAAATGCAAAATAATTATCAGTACTACCATAATATACTGGTTTTACCCCTACTTCATCACGTAGGACCATGTAATCTTCACCATCAGTTATACAAAAAGCATAATCTCCATCAAGTTCTGATATTACATTCAACACGGCTTCTTTTAAATTGTTATCATAATGTTTTTCGATTAGCTTTAAAATTATTTCGCAATCTGATTGTGTTTGTAAAGATGTGATATTATACTTTTTTATTAATGTTTCATAATTGTATATTTCAGCATTAGCAATTAATGTTAAATTATTACTTTGTAATGGCTGAAGTTCATTGTTTCCTATTATTGATAACAAGTTATGTGCTAACATGAAATTTGAGTTTTCTGCTTGATGAACATTTTCATTAAGGTATATTTTATTGTTAGAATATACTCCTGTAGCATCAGGACCTCTATGTTTTAGAACTTCAATCATGGTAAATAAGTGATTTTTTACATTAATTCCGTTTATGCCTATTATTGAACACATTAATTATTCCTCTAATTAAAAAAAAGTGTGAATTTAAAGTTTTATTGGGGGGAGTTTAAGAATTTTATTAGAATTTTACATAGTTTAGTAACAGTATCCATACTGTCATCCACATGAAGTAGTATGGTAATACTCCATTAGTAAACCATGATCCTAAACCAATTTTTTCTCTTCCATATTTCTTTTCTGCAAATTTTCCAAGTCCATACACAATTATTAATGAGATTAAAACTCCTATCATTTCATTTGTAACAGGAAGTAAACCTTTTACTGTAAACAGGAATGATATGATTCCTGCAATAATTCCTCCAATAATATGTGTATAGGACATTATACTAACTTCATCCATTATATCTACCGTTACTATATTATTTGTCCCTACTGTTTATATTATAATAATATATGTATAATGATATTAATAAAAGTTTGTTATAATTGAAATAATTAATTATCAAAAAAAATAAGTTCCGAATAAATAGATTAAAAAAATAAAAATAAGAGAGAATAATTAAAAACAAGGATAAATATCCTCATAATTAATTAAAATTTAACAATAAATGATAAATCTGATTAGTCTGTTGCTTTAACTACGTTAAATGTAGATTCAAGACTAGAAAGCTTATAATTAGTAGTAGCTTCGTAAAGTACGGCTATTTTATTAGCACCTACCTTTTTAGTAGTTGCTTTAGCTGTGAATATACCGTTACTATTTGTTTTTACATTTTGAAGTTGACCACTAATTCTTACTCTTAAGTTAGCATTTTTAATTACAACACCAGAAACATCAGTTAATTTACCTGTTACTGTTACTTCATCTCCCACGGTTACATCTGCTATTTTATTGAGAGTAACTTTTGTTGCTTTTTTACCTACATAAAAAGTTGTTTTAACACTGGATGCTTTAGTATTGGTATTACCTGCAAAAGCTACTGTAACATTGTTTTTACCAACTTTATTAGCAGTTACTTTAGTTGTGTATACTCCTTTAGTATTAGTTTTTACAGTGACTGTTTGAGTGTTAAATTTCACTTTAACATTTGCATTTTTAATTACTGCACCTGAATTATCAACTAATTTACCAGTTATTGTAACTTTATCATTATATATTTTGTTAGCTACTTTGGTTACTGTGAGTTTACTAGTTTTTTTAGTTATAGTGAATGTTTTTTTAGCAGAACTTGCTGTGTATTTGTTATTTGCTGCAAATGTTGCTGTTACTGTGTTGGATCCTACTTTTGTAGTTTTGTATTTGTATGTGAATACTCCATCCTTGTTGGTTTTTATTGTTGTTTTTTTACCATTTACATTAAATGCTAAGTTTCCACTTGTTACTCCTATTCCTCTATTATCTTTAACGGTAGCTTCTATGTTTACAGTGTCACCAACTACTCCTGTTACTTTGTTTAAGGTGACTTTTGTTGATTTTTTAGGAGCGGTTTTTACTGAACTTGATCCATAGATTTCTCTTTTGTTTTCTTTTCCAATGTTTTTAATTCCACTGAAATCATTTCCACCCTGAACTAATGTTCCACTTGGATCGTTATACATTGCCCCACCTCTTATTTCATTTGAAGCAGTGCTTGTTGTTTTGAAGGTGTTTGTGAAAACAGATAATTTTCCACCATTGTTATATAATGATCCACCATGAACTTTATATCCATTGTTGGTGTTGCTTATAGTGTTATATGCTACTGATAATGTTGAATGTCTGTTGAATAATATTCCACCATTTAAACTGTCAGTTCTTTCTGTTGAGGAAATTTTTAAGCCTGTGATTTTGTTATCTTCAAATGAGGATGTTCCTATTTCGTTGTATAATAGTCCACCTTTAACACTTTTTGCAGATATTTTAATGTTATTGAATTCATTGTTGATTATGTTAATGTTTGCTTCATAGTTATCAATTACTGCTCCTCTTATTGTATCTTTTGGAGCATTTAATACTATGTTTTTGAAGGTGTTACCGGTTACATCTGAAACAGATTTAAATGAATGGAGTGGTCTGCCTATGTTGTTATCAAATACATTGTTGCTTATTTTTACATTTTTTAGATGTAAATAGTAAACTACTGCTGTTCTGTCGTTATTATTTTTAACACTTGCCTTGTTTTTAGTGAATACAGAGTTTTCTAGTTTAAATGTTCCTCCATTTTCACCAGTACTCCATATAGCTCCACCATGACCTGATGTACATCCTATAAATTTACAGTTTTGTATGGTTGATGATCCTGAGTCTGTTATAGCTCCACCTTTACCTGTTGAAACAGCATTGATGAAGGTACAGTTATCAGCTACTAACATTCCTTTAGCATTTACATCAATAGCTCCAGATCGTTCTCCCCCTTTAGTATTTTTAATGGTTAAATCATGAACTGTAACTTTAACATTTTTAAATATTTTTAAGAATTGTTTTGAGTTTGAACCATCTATTACTGCTCCATTACCGAAAATTTCAACCTTTTTAAGTGTTGGACTATCCCAAAGATTAATAGTTTTTGTTGCTTTGTATGTTCCTTTTTTAAGATAAACTGTTTTTTCGGTAGTTTTTTCCGTTAATTCATCAGCTAATTGATTATATGATGTTACTTCATTATATCCAGTTTTAACTGTTTTGTCTTTAGTATTTGTTTTTGTTATAACTTTATTAACTTCAGAAGGTTGTGCTGTTACCGTATCATCAGAAACAGTTGAATCTGATGTTTCATTGGCAGCATATGCACAAGATATACCGAAGATTAATAAAACAAATAACACTACAAAATATTTAATGTTATTCTTCATCAAATCATCCCAATAATATTAATTTTTTATATCCTTATTGGATGATTCAATGTTTGTTTATAATCATTAATAATATTAATGTAAAAAAAGTATTTTATATCTATTCAATGTTTTTGTTTTTTAATGTTATACCTTAAAACAAGATAGAATATAATTAAATATATTTATTTTAGTTAATGATTATTACTTTAATAAAAAAATGAAAATTTAATTAATAAAAAGTCTCAGAATATTCCTAAAAAATTAAAAATAATTAGTAATTATGTAATATACTAATTCTAATAGGTAATCTACCTTCAAAATATTATAGATACATAGAAACGGTATTCATATATAAGTTAATTAAAGTCTAAAAAATTTTTATATAACTCCATATACTCATCTGCCATTTGTTTAGTAGATTTAAAGTTGATTTTGGTTATTTGATTGATAATCTCATCATATTGAGAATCATTTTCTGAAATTTCAATTATTTTATCATATGCTTTTTTAGGATTATTTTCTATAAAGTATCCTCCACCATGTCTTTTTACACGTTCACCAAGCGCTCCCATATCCAGGGTGATTACTGGTATTCCACATCCCCAACTTTCGGTTAATGTATGACAGTATGTTTCAGGCCATATAGAGAATAATCCTATGAAGTGTGGTTTAATTTTTTCTACTTCTTTACAAAATTCACTGCGTTTATAGTAACCATGATGTATTCCAATATCTTCAAGATGGAATTTTGAATGAATATTTCCCATATAATGGAATTCTAACCTATTTTCTGTATCATACTCTTTTATTGCTTTGATTAGCCAACCACCTTTATTTACATTAATATGTCCAGGGAATAATATCCTTATTGGTTGATCTTTGAATGTTGGAAGCTTCTGGTTTATTTTATCCGGTGTGGAAATATCTCTTCCATGTTCAATTATCATAAAAGTTTTTTCAGATAGTTTTGGATAAAATTCTGTGTAAATATCATACGCTGATTGTGATGTTGTTACGAATGCATCACAATTGTCAAGCATTTGTGAAACTTCTTTTCTCCATTGTGTGATGTATGTTTTTAATAGTGGTGCATTTAATCCTCCAGTAATATCACATTGCCCCTGATTATTTTTGATTGGACTACAGTGCCCTCCACAATATTTTTCGGTATCATCTATTAAATTGTGTGATGGACAGACGTAGTAAAAGTCGTGGAATGATAATATTACTGGTATTCCGATCTGTTTTGCTATGTATGGCATGTCAAATGAATGTCTGATTAAATGTCTAATATGAACTAAGTCTATCTTTAATGAACATAGTATGTTGAAGTAAATTCTTCTAAATTCATTATTGAATACGTCTTTTATGGAGTATTCATTTTTTATAGTCCATGTGGATAATAATGTTAAATGTTGTAAAAATTCATCATCATCCTCTTCACTACTTTGTGAATCATTTACTGACTTTGTGTATTTATATAATTTTATTTCTTCTTTTCCTGCGGTTAATATGTATGATTCTATGTTATCTGGTAAATTTCCCATTAGTTCTATGCTTGTATGTAATGTTCCACCTGTTCCTTCATGAATTAAGTATAGTATTCTTTGGACATTGAATTTATAGTTATTCTCAGATTCTAGCATTACTGCTATTCTTTTTCTTATATCTCTTAAATTGTATGATCGTAGCATATCTAATAGTTTTAAACTGTAATCAGGATATTTTTCTTCCAACAATTGACGATTTTTCAGGTATAATTCGTCTTTTAATGATGCGAAGGATACGTTATGTTTATGATAGATGTATGTTGAAGGTTCTATAACGTTTAACCATCCTTTTTCAAGCAGTCTCATACAGAAATCATTTTCTTCACAGTATCCTTTACCAAATATTTGGTCAAAGAAGCCTACGGAGTAGATTGCTTCTCGTTTGATATACATGCAGAAGCCGTTTCCTGTCGGAACATATAATTTGATGTTTTTTGATATTTTTTCGATTAAATTACTTGTTCCTGTAACTCCTAATTCTGGTTGTAATTCATTGTCCTCATCTACTATTGGAACTGAAAATGCTCCGGCATTGTTTGATAGTGGGGTTACTGTGGCTATGTTTTCTTTGGAATATGCTGCTATTTTTAGTTTTTGCAACCATTTTGGTGTGACTTCCGTGTCACTGTTGAGTATTATTACATCGTCACTTGTTTTTTCAAAGCCTAGATTAATATTTCTTACAAATCCCTGGTTTTGTTCATTATTTATTACTGTTATATTTAGATAATCTTGGTATTTAGATAATAATTCTTCTATCCGTTTGTCGGTACTGCAGTCATTGATTAATAGTAATTCGTATGGTGTTGTAGTGTATTTTAGTACGCTTTCTATGCATGCTTTTGTTTCTTCATAAGCGTTGTATATTGGTATTATGATTGATGTTTTCTGATTAAATGATTCTAATATTCTGTTAATACTTTCTTCATCATATTTTAAGTTGATATTATTGTCTCCGACGTGTAATAATCTTTGGAAGTACTGGTTTTTGAAATAGAATATTGGACTTTCATCGTATTCGAAGTTGTTTTTCCAGCATACATAGTTAAAACTTAATTGGTCTCGTCTACTATAATCTTGTACTTCTCGGTACCATTCGTTCATTAATGCTTTTACTTCTTGATTATTATGATTTCTGAATATTATTCCACTTGCTATTAATCCGTTGTGTCTTGGATAATTGTCTTCTGCATATCTTGCTATTTGTTTGTGTATTAGTTCTGGTGTGTCTTTTTCTAGTCGTATGCATTCTTCTGCTTCATCGTATATGTCATCCCGGATATCGTGTTTTATTACTAATAGTTTATTGTTTGATGAATATTTGTGAATGTATTCTTCAATATCTCCTATTATGTCAAAGTTTGCATCTATCCATAATGAATAATCGTATTCTTTTAGGTATTTATGTGGTAATATCTTATATTTTCTGGCTTTTCGTATCTTGTCTATGTGTTCTTCTTCCATGTACTTGATTGTCCAGAAATCTGATTTTAGGTTTGGATTGTCTGTGAAACAGATGTAATCGAATTTAGGGTTTATGACTAGTGGAGTAACTAATTCATCATAGTTTCCAGTTAATGCTGTGTAAACTACTAATTTTGAATTGTTAAAGTCAATTTCATGTGTTTTCTTGTTTATTAATTCCTTGAGTGATTCATGTGGATTTAATAGGTTGTGTATTGTTTCATGTATGTTTTCCTTGTTGCATGTTGCCTCATATAATGCTTGAATTTCAAATCGTGATAATAATCGTATGAATAATGATAAATCCTGATTATTTGGATTATAGTATGAGTATAGGTATTTTACATAGACCAGGTCAATTTTTAAATTTAGTAGGATATTTGTATATAATGAGACATATGTGTTCTGATCCCATTTTGATGTTATATCCCATTTTTCGTATAATACGAATCTACCTTCCCTTATAACTCCTAATTTGATCTGTTTACTGTGTAGTGTTAGGATATATGTATCGTAATAATCTGCAATTTTATGATAATCTTCATCAAGGATTGGTGTATTCTTTTCTATTCCAGTTACGTATAATATTCTTTCAGGATTTTTAATATCATCATGATGTAATCGTATTCTTTCTAGTGAGTCTTGTAATGATTTTGATTGTACGAATTCATTCCAATCATCGTATAAACTAGGATATCTTTTTTCTAGTATTTTCTTGTTTCTTGCTTTTAAATTATTAGTGTTTTCTTTTTTAAATGAGGCATGTCTTCTATGATATATGAATACTGAATCATTTCTTATATTTAACCATCCATTATTTAATGCTCTGTAAGTGAAATCTGTTTCTTCACCATAACCTTTTCCGAAGGTTTCATCAAAAAGACCTACTTCTTCTATACAGGCTCGTTTGATGAACATGCAAAAACCGTTACCTGTGGGTGCTTCAATATTTAGGTTATATGATAACTTATCTAATCGGTAAGCATTTTTGTTTATTTCATCGAAGTTTTTATTATCAAATTCTTGTATGGAAATATCTGATGCATTGGAAAATGGTGTTACAGTACCTATCTCGTTACTTGAGTATGCACAGTATACTAGATGACTTAGCCAGTGTGGTGTGACTATTGTATCGCTATTTAATAGTACTACATCGTTTTTGGTAGAGTTCATACCCATGTTTACATTTCGGATAAATCCTTGATTTTCTTTATTTCTTATTATCCTGATTTGTGGAACGTATCTTAATGAGTCTAGTAATTCATCTATTCTTTTATCGGTACTGCAATCATTTATTAAGATTAACTCATAGTTTATATGTGTATTTCGTAGCACACTTGTAATACATTCTTTTGTTTCTTCGTAAGCATTATATATTGGTATTATGATGGATACTTTGTTTTTTAATGCTTTTAGCATGTTAGATGTTGAATGTATCTTGTATCTTTTATCGAATTTTTTTAAGTGATTACTTAATACCATGTAACTATCCCTGGTTTGTCTTTTTCCGTGAATAATATAATGGTATAATGGATCCAATCCTGCATCTTTGACATCCTGGTTCCATTCCAAGTATTTTAATGATGAAAAATATGGATTTGGGTTTAAACCATCTTTAACTCCTATGGTAAGATAATGCATTACTGGATCGTCTATTTCTTCGGGATCATATTTGCTCTTTTTTTCGAACTCATCTGATTCGTTTCTCATTAATTTTTCGTCTTCTTCAGTGATTAAATAGTCATCTAAATGTGTTAAATAGAATTCTTCATCAAATAATTCAGAATCGGATAGAGTATCATATGCATTTAACAGATTCATTATGTAATGAATTAATGGGTTTTTATCCCCAATACCCGGATATTCTTCAAGATATTCGCTTGTATTGAATTTCTCGGAAGGATCATACCCTTCTTCATATCCTATGTTCAAGTAATGTTCTAATGCATCATTTACTTCTCTTGTATCCTGAAGATTTGATAAGTAATATTTTTCATCAAAATATTTTTCTTTAATTACAAAGTTCCTGAATTTTTTATATTGCTTTAAACTTAAATCATGATTTACTTTCCTATTAGAATCATATGCATACATTGTATAGTGTACTAATGGATTTTTATTTAAATATTTGACATTAGGATTGTTTTTTATGTAATTGTTTGTGTTGAATAAGATTGATGGATTTAATCCTTTTTTGCTTCCAATTTCCACATAATGGTCTAATGGATTTCTAATATTCTTTTCATTACATTGACTGAGATAGTATTCTTCATCAAATAATTCTTCTTCAACAACTTTTTTTCTAAATTCTTTAAGTTCCGGTAATGTGATATTATATTTAGCTATCCTGTCCTCGTCCATACCGTATTGACAGAAATGTACTAACGGATTTCTTCCATCATTAGCAATATCGGTATATTGGCTTAGATAACCAGATGTGCTGAAGTTGACTGATGGATCAAGCCCTAATTTGTATCCTTCTGTTAAATAATGGTATAATGGATATTTTATTTCTTGATTTTTTAATTGATTTAAGTAGTATTCTTCATCAAATAATTCTTCTTCCATTATAACTTTTTGGAAGTTTTTGAATTCTTCATATGTTAATCCGAAATTAAAGATTCTTGATTGATTCATTCCATATTTCACATAATGGAGTAATGGATTCATTCCTGATTCACGAATATCCTCATTAAATCGTAAATATTCTTTTGTATTAAACAATGGTGAAGGATTTTTATTTTTTTTCCAACCTACTGTTAAATAATGATCCAATGGATCAATTATAGTAGTGTTACATTGTTCTAAATAGTATTCTTCATCATAAAATCCTTCATTTATTATAAAATCTTTAAATTCATTAAATTTAGATAAACTTAAGTCACATTTAATTTTTCTATTCCCATTATATGCATGATTAGCATAATGAATCAAAGGATTTAATCCTAATTTAACTATATCACGACTGTTTTTTAAATAACAGTTAGTGTCAAATAATCCGGATGGATTTCTTCCCTCTTTAAATCCAATGGTTAAATAGTGAGATAAAAGATTATGAGCATGAACATCAGGATTAGTTACACGATAATACTCTTCATCAAATAAACCTAATTGTTTAACTTTTTTCTCAAATCCACAGAATTCTTTATAAGAGAAACCGTAATTTATTTTATGGTTCTTATCCCTATCATTTAACATAAAATAGATTAATGGATTATTGTTTCCTTTAATACTGTCACTATTATATTTTAAGAATTCATTTGTATCAAATATATAAGAAGGATTTTTATTTTCTTTCCATCCAATTTCCAAGTAATGTCCTAATGGGTCCTGCGTATATTCATTTAATTGACTAGTATAATATTCCTCTTCAAAAAATCCTTCTTCGATAACTTCTTTTTCAAATTTTTTAAATTCTGGATAGGATATATCAAAATTGAATTTTCTATTACTTTCTAAAGAATAATTTATTAAATGGAATAATGGATTAATTCCTGATTCTTTAACATCCCTATTTTTTTGAAGATAATATTGTGTGTTAAAACGATAGGATGGATTTTTGTTTTCTTTCCAGCCTATTGTTAAATAATGATCGAATGGATTGTTTATTTTTTCAGAAAATTGATTTAAATAGTATTCGTCTATAAATAATTTTTCTTTATATGCTGTTTCTTTAAATTTTTTATAATTTGACAAGCTTAGATTTATTTTTACTTTACGATTACTGTTAAATGAATATAGAACATAATGTATTAATGGATTAATATCCAATTTTTTTACATCAGGATTATTTTCCAGGTAAGTTGTTGTTTCAAAATATTCTGATGGATTTAATCCATTATGATATCCTATACTCAGATAATGATCCAGAGGGTCTGTTACCTGTGTTTCTTTTAGGTTTGATAGATAATATGAATCATTAAATAAGTATTCCCTGTAAACTTTTTTTCTAAAGTTTTTCCACTCCTGAATGGATAAATCATGTTTTACCTTACGTTCACTATTTAATGCATAAAGTACGTAATGAATTAATGGATTAATTTTTTTTTCTGATACATCATGATTATTTTTTAAATAATTATTTGTATCAAATAATATTGATGGATTTAAACCATTTTTACTTCCAATATATATGTAATGGTCCATTAGATCAGTTATTTTTTCATCTTTACATTGTTTTCGGTAGTATTCTTCATCAAAAAGTTTCTCTGCATAGACCAATTCAATGAATTTTTTATATTCAGATAAACTTAGATCAAATTTAATTTTCTTGTCACTGCCTAATTCATATATTGCATAATGAGCTAATGGGTTCATATTTGTATTTTTAACATCAGGATTATGTTCTAAGTAATATTTTGTATCAAAAAAAGGTGAAGGATTTAATCCCATTTTATATCCTATGTTCAAATAATGTTCTAATGCATCATCTATATTTTCCTCTTTGATAAATGATAAATAATATTCTTCATCAAAAAGTTTGTTTCTGATAATTTTAGTTTTAATCGCATTTGCACTCATTGATTTAATCCCATAAGCCATTATAATTACCTTCTATTTTTTTAAACATTCCATTTTATTCTTAGAACATATTTTATAATACATCTAATTATATATCTGATAATTAATTAATTTTTCTTGAATTAAAAATTTGAATAAATACCTGTTTTAATAGGTTACATCGTTATTATCAACTCTTATTAACAAGATATTAGTTTAATTATATTATAATTAAGATAATTATTTGATTGACTAAAATAAGGTTTTTATTTAATTTATAAACAACTCTGATGTTAATTCATAGCTAATTTAAATGATAACAAAATTTAAATCTATATAAAATTATTTAAGAAACAAAAGGTATAAATTAAAATATAATAATTAATGAAGGGATTTTGTGGAAGAGATAATTTATGATTTTATAAAAAATATTGATATTGATAATATTTTATTCATTAAGGACACAAGTATAAATGAAAACATATTTTTAAATAATGCATTTAATGATAAAAAAGGCGTAACCCTTTCTGTTAATGAAAATGATTTCATACAAAACTTTAAAAAAAGTTTTTCAAAAAACAGTTATGATCTAATTATTGATAACACTGATTTTTCATCAGAAAACTATCTTAAAATAATTAAGAAAGAAACTGATGAAATTCCATTATTAATTATTAAATCAGATAAGAAAATTAATGAAGACTTAAACGAATACAACTTAACAACAATATCTCTTTCAGAAAATTATGATCTCATATACTTATTTGATAATCTGGATAAGAAATTAAATAACAGTTATAAATTTAATCCAATGTTAAACAACATTTTAAATCAAATATATTTAAACGAATATAATAAAAATAAAAATTTAAAAAATAAAATATCATCCACCATATACCCTTTAAGTTTATTAATTCATTCAAAACAGATAGGTGGAATTAAAAACCTGCCACTTAATATTAAATCATACAAGCAATTAGATGAAAGTAACTTTTTAAATATTGGATATTACCTTCGAACATACAAGATTAAAAATTGTAATAACGTGTATTTACATTACTTGTATAACTGTCTTAATAAAAATCAAAAACCTAATGAAGAATTTAATTATCATAGATATATCGAAGCAAATCCAGACTTGAATAATATAAGTATCAATCCAGCATTACATTACTTATTGTACGGAAGAAAAGAAGAACGAGACATAAATTTACATATCAGAGGAACAGTACAAGAAACAGTACTGGATAATGTTCTGAGAGGTTGGATAGCTGAAATTGGAAACAATTACCCAATAGATGCTAAACTTAAAATTGATAATAAAATATATCCCCTAAACGCTAACATTTACCGGGAAGATTTAGAAAAAAAACATATAAATCACGGCGAACACGGATTTGAATTTATTATCCCAGAAGAATACAAAGACAACAATGACCACAAAATTGAATTAATATACTTTGATACTTTCAAAATTGATGAAATTACCTACAATTCCAAGAAAAATGATCGTAGCTCCAAAAAACCAGTGAAAGGAGCTTTTCAGAGCAGCATAAAGGATACTTTGATTAAAGGATGGGTGGCAGAAATTGGAAATAATGAACCAGTACCTGCAAAAATAAAGATTGAAAACAAATCCTATCCAATAATAGCCGACATATACAGGGAAGACCTTAAACTAAAACATATAAATCAAGGAAAACATGGCTTTGAATTCAGCATTCCCGATGACTTTATTGACGGAAAAGAACATAAAATACAATTAATAGCAGAAAACAAAGTAATTAGCGAGATAAGTCATTCATTTGTCAAGTATGACTTTGAAAATAATATAGAAAGATTCTTTTCCCATAGTATGACATCACCAGAAATGATTTTACCATTAAATGAACCTAGAAAGAAAATACTTGCCGTAATGAATAATATTGCCAAATATTTATGTGGAAATGTAAATGATAACCCCCTAGTTACTGTGATAATGCCAGTCTATAATAGGGAAGATTTAATAGAAAATGCAATTACATCTGTTTTAACTCAAAGTTATAAGAATTTAGAGTTAATAATCATTAATGATAATAGTACGGACAACACTCTTGACAAGATAAATAGTTTTGATGACAATCGTATAAAATTAATAAATAATCCAGAAAATTATGGAGTTTCCAAGTCCAGAAACATTGGTTTAAAAGAATCCAGAGGAAAATACATAATGTACTTGGACTCAGATAACAATTGGGAAAAAGATTATGTTAAAACTATGATTGGAGCATTCAATGTACTTGAAGATGCTGATGCATTATATTCAGGACAATACGTGTATGAAAAAGAAAAGAACAACCTTAAATATATACGATATGGTACCATAAACAAAGGGTTATTAATGAACAGGAACTATGTTGACTTAAATAGTTTTTGTCATACCCGTGAGATATATGAAGAAAATGGCGGTTTTGATGAAGGTTTAAAACGTTTTGTAGATTGGGATTTAATATTAAAATATATGACCTACGGGAAAATATATTCAATACCAGTCATATTATCTAACTATTATTTTAATATTGCAGAAAATTCCATATCAAATGATGTTAAATTATTAAACCAATCCGAAATAGTGATTGAAAATCAAAAAAAGAGATTAGAGTCCAAAAAATATGATTTTAACATGAAACATGGCGTGAGTGTAATCATTCCAAGTTATGAATCTTTAAAAGATTTAAAAGAATGTTTGAACTCACTATTTGAATTAAAAGCTTCTTGGCTCGAAATTATTGTTATAGATAATAATTCTAGTGAAGATGTAATAAAATATCTGATTGATTTAAAAGATAAACATAAAATTAAATTAATATTAAACAATGAAAATCTTGGATTTACTTATGCAGTTAATCAAGGAATTGAAATTTCAGATATAAGAAATGATATTCTTTTACTAAATAATGATGCTGTTGTAACTAAAAATGCAATACCATTACTACAAAAAGCAGCTTATGAATTAAAAGATTGTGGAATAACTGTTCCACAACAAGTATTGCCTGCAAATACTAAAACAATTAATGTTCATGTACCATTTGCTCAAAAAAATATTGAATGTGATGTGAATTTATCAAACCATCATAAGAATATTATTAATGTTCCATTATTCCATAATGGTGAATATACTGAAATTAGTTTCGCAGCATTTTTCTGCGTATACATTAAACGTGACACATACAATAAATCATTAGGATTAGATGCTGAACTAGGAAGACATTTCAGATCAGATATGATATATTGCAATTATATTCGTAGCATTCTTAATCAGAAGATATATCATGTATCTGAGGCAAGAGTGTATCATAAATTACAACAAGCAACCAGTACGCTTAGAAAAAAATCTGAGAAGGAACATAATCTTTTATATGTTCAAAACAGATGGTCGCCAGAAGAACAGAAGAAGTATGGGTTTAAAACTGCTAAATGGGATGTAGACTAATAGTCTACTCATAAAGCATATTTTTCTTTCACACTTAATGCATAATCCATTCCTTTTTCTGAATAAGTATTCACATATTCTTTTGCTTGACTTATTTCTGCTTCATTATCACTTAAATCTAATATGAATTGTGCCCACCTAATTTTATACCAATCACTTTCTTTTGCGTTATGATATAATATTTCATTTGCTTCATTTATTCTTTGATTATGATATATTGTTTTTAAAAATACGAAGCCCCATCCTGCCCTTATTTGTCGACATAGGTTTTCTGTTAACAATTCATCATATAATAATAAAGTTTCTAGCCATGCAATTTCTAAATGTTGATAAAGTCTTTTTTTAATCTCATCACTTTCTGAAGAAGCTACTTTTTTAAAGTAGGAACTTATTTTTTCTAATGATTCCATATTACCCTCTGCCCAACTATTTAGTAAATCATTATATTCTTGAGTATAGAAATTTAATTCTTGACTGAGACAATTATATAATTTAGTTTCATCAACTCTGTATCCTTTCTCAATATAAGCCATAGGATATTGTTTATCCAGGGAAGTATTTAGATTTAATATTATTTCCCTTGATAATGAAAACATTCCAGTGAATAATTCCTTACTCGCAAAAGTTAATCCTTTAAATACTGGTTCTTCAGCATTATCAAACCAGTCAATTATAACTAGTTTGTCACCTATTGATTGGGATATTTTAATTGATTGAGCTAATATTTTATATGCATTTGGTGGTATGATTGGAATTCCCACTTCTGCTAAAGTTTTATCAATAAACCAATCTCTTCCTTCATGTAATGGAATAAAAGTTCCGTCAAATAATGAAAAGCTATATGTCTGATTGTTTTTATTAGTTTGTAAAATTATCTTTGGAATTCCATTAAAACAGAATATTTTATATTCTAAAGGAACCTTAAGATTTGGTAGGAAATTACCTATATACTCCTCTACAACAAAATAAGGATTTATTTCTTTTACTGAATTGAATTTATTAATATTTTCATTAATTATTTCATCAATTGTATATTTTTTTGATGAAAATTCATCAACAAAATGATTGTCATCGAATTTTTTAAGCAGCATCATGTTACTTGATGTTTTGTAAGAGCTTTTGAGGAAAAACTTTGTTGGTAAATTATTTTCTATTTTCTTTAAATCGGATATATTATCTAGTTTATAGTATATTTTAGGATGATTAATACCTAAGTTTTCTATAAAATTTGATAGCTGTATGTTATCATTTAATTCCCATGGTACTTGTTCATCTAAACCAAAGAATCTGGTATATTCTAGTTCATATAGGTTTGTTGTCTTATAGTATGAGTATGCTCTTTCTTTATCTGATCTTTGTGGAACTTTAATTCTGGAAGTATAATTATAATTTAATAATAAATCTATCAGATCAAAGTAAGGTATTTCGCCAGTTGCTGTTCCATTAACAAACATGCCTAATTTTCCTCTTCTAAATTCGGGAATTGTGTCTACACAGTTTATCATTCCTTTTCCTTCAATATCATCAACACAGAAACAAATTTTTCGTTCTAAATCTAATGATTTGAATTGTAGTGCTACACTTTTTAGTTCAGTTGTTGTTTCAAAGAACAAATTATCATAATTTATTCTCTTTTTTCGTTCATCCCATTTAGTCTTGGCTTCTTCAAATGTAGAATAATGATTAAAGTATAATGTTAAGTCTCCAAGTCGTACTATTGGATAATTTGTTTTAAGAATTGGATCAAAACCTTCCTGAATATATTCCAGTTCTTTGTTCATGTAATAAGAAAAATTTTTAGCTAATTTATTAAAATCGGTCTCGTGTAAAAATAAATTCACGAATGGTGACCTGAATTGTAATCCTAAACTATGATAAACAATTCCACCCCAACAATGTCTGCTTATAATTGATGGAGGATTTTCAAGTAATTTTTGATACTTTTCAAAATCAAAAAATGGTAAATTAAATACTCTTATTGGTATAATTTTTTGTTTAAAATTATTTTCGACTGATATACTATTATAATATTCCTTATTTTCGGTTAATAAGATAAAATAATCAAAGTCCAAATCTTTAATCTCTGAATATGAGGAGTAAACTGGAATATCATCTATTGTTTCATAATTTGATTCTTCTAATACCCATCCTAGAATGTTTAATATTCCTTTTTGAATTTGCATATTGATTAAATTAAAATTAGATTGGTAATCTGCTATTTTTCCGATTAATACTACATTTGATCCCATATTACACACTTCTCAACATGAAAAAATAATCATTTTTATATATTATTTTATAGTTTTTAGATTAAAAATATTACTTATAAATCATAATGGAAATTTTAATTAAGATGAGAGTTATAGAATTATATAGAAAATTATTTTGAGAGTGTTATTATTAAATCAATGTCTAATGTAGATGTTTACAGAATTGTGAAGGAATTGAATGATGAACTTATTGGTGCCCGTATTGATAAGTCATATCAGCCTACATATGATACTATTAGAATTAAATTAAGAAAGGCTGGTGAGGGACGTAAGGATTTGGTTATGCAGGCAGGTGTTCGTATTCATTTAACCGATTATCCACAACCTAATCCAACCATTCCACCAAATTTTCCTATGCTTCTTAGAAAACATTTGGCTGGAGGTAGTATTACCAGTGTTAAGCAACATAATTTTGATAGAATCATAGAAATTACTGTTCAGAAGAATGTGGAGTATACTCTTGTCGTGGAATTATTTAGTAAAGGTAATGTTATTCTACTTGATGAGAATAAGAATATTATTTCTCCATTAAAGCATAGGAAATGGCAGGACCGTAAGGTTACTTCTCATGAAGAGTACAAGTATCCTCCAGAGAAGGGCATTAATATTAATAATACTAATCCCTCAGAGATAAGAAGTGTTCTTGAAAGTTCTGATGCTGATATTACTCGTACTATTGCTACAAATGGTCTTGGCGGGTTATATGCTGAAGAAGTTATAGGATATACAAATATTGACAAGTCTACTCCTGCTGGTGAAATAAGTGATGATGAAGTATATGAATTGGATGAAGCTATTAAGAAATTATTTTATAGAGTAGAGAATGAACCTAATCCTCAGATAATACTTGATAAGGAGGATAATTCTAAAAATAAGGATTTGGTTCCTATTAACTTAAATAATTATGAAGGTTTTGAAAGTAAAACTTTTGAAACATTTAATAAAGCTGCTGATGATTTTTATAGTAAAAAAATAGTTAACGAAATTAAAAACCAGGAGGAAGATGCATGGAGTAAACGTATAGGTAAGTTTGAAAAACGTTTACATATGCAGGAAGAATCACTGAAAGGATTTTATAAAACTATTGATGATACACAACATAAGGGAGATACAATTTATGCCCATTATAATGAAATCCAGCAGATACTTGATGTTATAAGTAATGCTCGGCTTAAATATTCCTGGAAGGAAATTTCATCGATTATTAAGAAATCTAAGAAGGAAGGTAATATTCCTGAGCTTAGTATGATTGAATCTGTTGATAAGATGGGTGTTCTTACATTGAAATTGGATGATGTTGTTGTTCAGGTTGATAGTAATATTGGTATTCCTGAGAGTACTGAAAAATATTATAATAAGGGTAAGAAGGCTAAACGAAAGATTAGTGGTGTGAAGGAAGCTATTGAAAATACTAAGAAAGAGATTAAACGTTTACAGGATAAGAAGGAAGTTGCTATCGCGGAGCTTAAAGAGAAGCAGAAGCCTAAGGTTAAACGTGAACTTAAATGGTATGAGAAACTCAGATGGTTTATTAGTCGTGACGGTTTTCTTGTCATTGGTGGTCGTGATGCAAATAGTAATGAACAGGTTGTGAAGAAATACTCTAAGAATAATGATATTTATTTACATTGTGATATTCATGGTGCTCCTTCCACTATTGTCCAGAATGATGGTGATGAAGTAATTCCTGAAAGTACTCTTTATGATGCTGCTTGTTTTGCTAGTAGTTATAGTAGTGCTTGGAGTGAGGGTTTTAGTAGTTATGATAGTTATTGGGTTAATTTGGATCAGGTTTCTAAGACTCCTCAGTCTGGTGAGTTCTTGAAGAAGGGTGCTTTTGTTATTCGTGGTCGTAAGAATTTTATTCGTAATGTTCCTGTATTGATTGCTATTGGCATAGTTGATTATGATGGTGATAAACGTGTTATGGCTGGTCCTGTTCAGTGTGTTGAACGTTTAACTGATAATTTTGTTATTGTCAAGCCAGGTTTTACTAAAAAAGAGCGTATAAGTAAGGAAATTTTGAGTAAGATTGATTCAGAAAAAATGTTTGGTGTTGATGATATCGTACGTAGTTTACCTAGCGGTAAATGTGATTTACTTGATGTACGTGAGTATAAACAAAAATATGGAAAGATTTTATAAGAAAAATGATTATTTTCTTATGTATTATTTTTTTTAGGATATAATTTTAGTTTTTTTGTTTAATCTTTCCTAGTTCTATTTTTATTTTTTATGTTATTTATTATAATTTATTCTTCTTGGTAGTTTTCTCCTGGTTGAAGTACTACTGTGATTGTTCCAAGACTTGCTTCTTCCACATATTTTGCAAAGAGGTTTGTGTCTTGTTCTATTTCTTCGAATGTATCATAGTGCATTGGTATTACTATTCTGGATTGTAGCCATGATGCTGCTATTGCTGCGTCTTCGATTCCCATTGTGAATTTGTCACCTATTGGCAATAGTGCTATATCTGGTTGGTATATGTCTCCTATGACCATTTTCATGTCTCCGAAGAGCCCTGTGTCTCCTGCATGGTATATTTTTTTGCCGTTTTCTAGGGTTATTACAAATCCTGTGGATACTCCTCCTTCTTCCATGTTTTCTAGGAAGTCTAGGCCGGATGAGTGCCTTGCATCTGTCATTGTTATGTTTATTAGGTTGTTTACTGATATTGATCCTCCAATGTTCATGCCTATGGCGTTTAGTCCTTGTTTTTGTATGAATGTTGCTATTTCATGTGTTGATATTACTGTTGCTCCTGTATTGTTTGCTATTTCTAGTGTGTCTCCGAAGTGGTCCATGTGTCCGTGTGTTACTAGTATTATGTCTGGTTTAAATAATTCGACTGGTTTTGTGCATGATGGGTTTGCACTTATGAATGGGTCTATTAATATTTTCATTCCTTCTTCTGTTGTTATTTCAAATGCTGAATGTCCCAAGTATTCTATTTTCACTCTAATCACCTTCATTTGTTATTGTTATATTTGTTTTATTTGATTAAAATTTGTTATTATGTTATGTGCATTCTTTCGTCCATCATATTCTATGAATGTATTGTAGTATTCTCTGTTTATTTTTATGTTTTCTATGTTGTCTAGTGTTTTGTTTATTTGTTTTAGTAGTTCTGGTGGATTGTTTATTTCTGTTGTTATTGTTATTCCGCATTGTTTCATTCGTTTTGCGTTTCTTTCTTGTTCTATGTGGTTTGTTATTGGTATCATTATGTTTGGTTTTTGTATTGATATTAGTTCCATGCTTGTTGTGTGTCCTGCGAGTGTTATTGTTAGGTCGATAGTTTCATCCATTCTACTAGGTTGTGTGTGAAGTCTTTGATTATTAGTTTTTCTTTGTTGAAGTTGTGGAATGATTCTGATTTTACTTCTAGTCCTGTGAATATTATTATTTTATCTGCTTTTATTTGTTCTGATATTGTGCAGATGTTTTTTATTAGGATTTTTCCGAATTCACTTCCTCCTATGGTTACTACTATTATTTTTTCGTTGTTTGTGAATTTGTGTTTTTTTCTTAGGTTTTCTTTTGTGTCTATTTGTTTGTAGTTGTTGTGTAGTAGTGGTCCGATGTGTGATGTTTTGTTTTGTAGTTCTTCGGGTATTTGTATGTTTCCTGGTATGTCTGGTATGAGTATTTTTTGGCATCCTTTTGTTATTTCTATTATGAATTTTCTTATTCCTTTTTCGAAGTATTTTATGCTTTTTAGTTCTGTGCTTTTTGAGAATCCGAATGTTAGGTCGTTTGTTATTATGTAGCATGGTATGTTTAGGAATTTTGCTGTTATTGGCATGGAGTAGTGTGAGTCTGATATTATTATGTCTGGTTTTGATTTTTTTATGATTCTTGATTCTTTGTACATGCTTTTTATGAATGTGAATGGTATGTCTTTGGATTGTTTTATTGATTCTTCGATGTTTATTTCTCCTTCTTTTCCTTCAAAGTTCATTGGGGGTAGGTTGTGTGTTTTGTATTTGTATTTTTTTAGGTAGTTTAGTCCTGATCCATAGCTTGCGAATTCTATTTGGTGTTGGTTTTGTTCCAGGTATTGTGCTAGTGCTATGTCTCTGGATGCGTGTCCTATTCCTACTCCGCATGTTGTTATTAGTATTTTCATTTTTTTCTTTTCCTTTGAAGTTTTTTTGTTTGTGTGTTTTTTGCTTTATTTGTTATTATTATGTTTTTTGTTATATGTTATATTTTTTTCTTAAAAATTATTACTTTATTAGAGTAATAGTAATACTTATATAATATTATTACTAAAAAGTGTAAATAGTAATACATTAGGAGGTGAACATAATAAACATCATAAAAGACGAAAAAGGACAAGGAGCAGCAGAATACATACTACTCTTCGGAGGAGTGATAATAATAGCATTAGTAGCACTACAAATATATTCAAACTACTTCTCAAACGGAGAAACATTCAATGCCAAAGATGATGCCGAACAAATAAGACAAAACCTAACAAAAACCTAGAAAAAATATGAAAATAAAACTAGATAGCAAAGGACAAGTAAGTGCAGAACTAATATTAATTCTTTCAATAATGAGCATGATAGTACTGATAACAGCATACTACACAACAAATACACTCCATGAGATAACAAACCAGACAAAAGAAGTAATAATAACCGGAAGAGATAATATACTTAACAAATTATAATAACTTACCTTTCTTATTTATCTCCCCCTTACGTATACGTGTAGAAGAAATAGGAGTCCCATCATCAGCCATTATCCATTCAATAACAATAATATCCAGTAATTCAAGATTACGTTCATAACGTAAACTATTAATATACTCAGCAGACTTTTCAGTTTCTTCACTGACAACAATAGCATCAAGATCAGAGTCAACATCAGCAGTACCGCAAGAATCAAAAATCTCCTTTATTTCATAAGTATTATCAAATTGTTCCAAGAAGGAAATAATTTTACAAACCCTCTTATCCAATGGTTCAATTTCATGACTTTTACTACTTGCAAAAACATCAGAAGAAACCCCAATTAAAACTTCATCACCCAATTCAAAAGCAGTACCAAGTAGTTTTTCATGACCCCTATGGAACTTATCAAAAGTTCCACCAACTGCTATCTTTTTATACTTTTTATTCAAAATAATATCCTCAAAAATAATTAAATACTATTATAACTCTTTGTTTAATATAATATTTAAAATAATATTAAATCATATTTATCAGTTTTTTTAAGAGATAAATAAAAGTATTCTTGTTGACTTTAAAAAACCAAAAAATGAATAATTATAATGAAATGTATTTCAATCAAAAAATTATTTATCTGCATATAAAAAGTACTATTAGTCAAACGAAGGAGACTATTAAAAAATGGTATACAGTATTGATAAAATTAAAGAAAAATCAGTACATAATACCCAAGAGTATAATTTATAAGTTTATTCTTGTTTGAATCATATCAAAAGGTGAAGCAACTGAAGATAGTGATATTAATCTTTTATATAATAGTGAATTAACGGGATTACTTCAATATTCTTCATTAGTAAGAAAATTAAAATCACTTTTTTGGTTGCCATGTTAATTTAGTTTCAACAAATATTGAAAACCCTAAATTTTTAAATAAGATTAAAAAAAATATGGAGTATTATTATATGAAAAAAAAAGATAAAAATCCTATACAAATAGATATTGAATAATTTGAGTTCATTTAGGAAAACTGTTCAGATGTTGAATATTTATTAGATGAAATTAATTATGATTATAATGAATTTATTAATGATAAAAGAAACTCTCTTTCAGCGGGGATGATTGTTATTAACATTGAAGAATATTCTGAAAAATTATCTAAATATATCAAAGATGATAATAATTTTTTTCCATGGCCTGATGTGATTGGAATGAGACATCAGTTTGCTCATAATTATCTTAGAGTAAATTTTGTCATTCTTTGAAATACTTTAAATAATGAAACCCATAATAAAGGAATTCTTTGAAACTATTCTCAAGGAATTAAAGAAAAAATTGCTATAAATATAAAATGTGTGAAAACCAAAATATCATAGACAGTTAACTTACTAATACTCTTTTAATTAAAATCTAGAATTTTAAGAGATATTATCCCCAAAAATACATTAAATATAAGTTTAGAATATCTTGCACCACGAAATTAATTCTCCTTTTCAAATTAACTTTTATAATTCATAATTTATTTAATATTAATTTCAGCAATAAATTAAATCATATAAATAGTTGATAAATTCCATTAAAAATTACATATTCCATTATTGGTTCATTCAATCAGTTGTGTAACATAATATATAGTTTAAATTTTTCATGTCATTACATACAAAATGCAAAATAGTTTTAGTTCATTAATACCTGCATTTATCCATCATGTTTTTCTTAATTTATGATCATATTTCAAATTAAAGATTAATCTTAAATAATTTGACTAATAATAATGAATAAAAATAATAATTTATAATTATATAAATATAACTTACTAGTTTATAATGGAATATTAAAATGATTGAAGAATATAACACAGTAATTAAAAATCCTAGAAAAGTGATAACACGTTTTGCTTCATGTTATCCTAATGTTTATAGGGTTGCAATGACTTCGTTAGGTTATCAGATTATCTATGATTATCTTAATGCTCGTGAGGATATTTATTGTGAAAGAGTTATTTATCCACAAACCAAGAGTATTGAAACCAGAAGTGACCTTGCTGATTTTGATATTGTGGGATTTACTTTACAATTTGAACAGGACTATTTTAACATGATTGACATGTTAAAACGTAGCAATATTCCATTAGAAAGCAAGAACAGACGTCCAAACGACCCCTTAGTAATTGCCGGGGGCCCTTGTGCAGCATCCAATCCTCTTCCTATTTCCAAGTTTATTGACTTGTTTGTAATAGGTGATGCTGAGATGATTATTGATGATATCATTGATGTCAGGAGTGATACAAATAACCCCCGTGAAGACATTTATGATTTCCTGGACATACCTGGTGTTTATAAACCTGGTGAACCAGTGAAAATACAACAAGTTAAGAATATGAAGGATGCTTGGAGACCTATTTACCAGATTGTAACCAAAACTGATAATAAGAAGTTTGTTCCTGCATTTGGTACTGATGCATTCCTTATGGAAGTTTCACGAGGTTGTACCCGTGGATGTAGGTTTTGTATGAGTGGTTGTATGTACAGGCCCCGACGTGAAGTGCCACTAGATATTCTATTAGACACTGCTGTTAAAACTCGTCATGCAACTGGTCATAACAAGGTTGCACTTATTGGTGAGGCTGTTAGTGATTATAGTAAGATTGAGGAGTTATGTTGGAATTTATATGAGGATGGTTTTCAGATTGCTACTCCATCACTTCGTGTTGAATCTGTTAGTGATGAACTTTTAGAGATTTTTAAGACAAGTGGTATGAAAACTATTACCATTGCACCTGAAACCACTTATAAGCAACGTCTTAAGCTTAATAAGCCAATGACTGATAAGGATATTGTCAGTACTATTGACCGGGCTCTTGACTTGAAGTTAAAAGTGAAAATGTATCTTCTTTTAGGTACTCCCGGTGAAACCAATGATGACGTTTTAGAGTTAGTTAATTTTCTTAGAGCAATAACTAGTCGTGGTGTTCGTTATAATGCCATTACAACTAGTGTTAATCCTCTGATTCCTAAACCTCATACTCCTTTACAGTTTATGGGTTTTGATTATGATACCCTGTTTGATAGGTTTAAGAAGTACAGTGTTCGTCTAAGACATAGAAATAAACAAGAAAACTTGAAAAAAGCTACTATACAGTATGTTCTTACTAATAGTGGTGTTGAATTAAATGATTTGTTAAAAGTGGGAGATAAAATTTCATTTAAGGATTGGTACAAGCTTGCATATAGTATTAATAAAGCTAAGTTGAATGATGATTATCATGTTCCTTGGCATGAAATTGATGTTGGTATTAATGAAAAATTCCTGGTAAAAGAGTATGAAAAAGTAAATGATGCTATTGTAACTCCATGGTGTGAAAGTGATGGTTGTTATAATTGTGGAAGTTGTAATTAGAGTTTTAATTTGAATTGAGGTAGTTTATTATGAATATTGGAGCAGATAGAGTTAAAGATATTAATTTATCACAGGTACGTAAAATGTTTGAACAGGCTAGTCCTACTGCTATTAATCTAGCACTTGGTGAACCTGATTTTGATTGTCCAAAACATATTATTGAATCATTGAAGAATGCATTGGATAATAATTTTACTCATTATTCACAGAATAAGGGTGAACCAAAGTTACGTGAAAGTATTGCTCGTAAATTAAATAAAGATAATGATATCAGAGTTTCCAGTGATGATGTGATTGTTACTGTTGGTGCTAGTGAAGCTTTATATTCTAGTATTCAGGCACTTGTTAATCCGGGTGATGATGTTTTAATTCCAGATCCTGGTTTTTTATCTTATGCTGAGTGTGTACGTCTTGCTGGTGCAAATAGTGTTCCTGTTAAGTCAAGTAGCAAAAATGGGTTTAAAACTACAGTATCTGATGTTGAGGATGCTCTTACTCCGGACACTAAGGCAATTGTAATTAATTCTCCTTGTAATCCTACTGGTGCTGTTATGGAAAAAGAGGATATTAAGGCTATTAGTGATCTTGCTACTGATAAGGAATTTATTATTTTTTCTGATGAAATCTATGAGAAGATTATTTATGGTAAGAAACATTATAGTTTCCAGAGTTTTACTGATAATGCTGTGACGATAAATGGTTTTAGTAAGGCTTATGCTATGACTGGTTTACGTGTTGGTTATTGTGCTTCTAGTCCTGAGATTATTGAGGAAATTCTTAAGGTTCATCAGTATAATGTTGCTTGTATTGATACTGCTACTCAGGTTGCCTGTAATACTGCTTTAACTGGTAGTCAGGATTGTGTGAGTGAGATGACAAGTGAGTTTAGAAGAAGAAGGGATCTTGTTGTTGGTAGTCTTAATGATATGGGTCTTGATTGTGTAATGCCTGATGGTGCTTTTTATGTGTTCTTCCATCATGATAATCCAGTTGATTTTGTTCAGAAGGCTGTAAAAGAAGATGTTATTATGGTTCCTGGTGGTGCTTTTGGTAGTATGGGTGAGGAATTTATTAGGTTGTCTTATGCTCAGAGTTATGAGAATCTTGAGGAGGCTATGAGAAGGTTGGAAAAAATTGTTTAATATTTTATTTCCATTTTTCTAGTTCTTTTTCTATTTTTTCTAATTCTTTTATTGTTTTTTCTGTTAGTGTTATGTTTTCTTGGTATATTTCTATTTTTTCTTGGTATATTTGTACTAGTGGTAAGCATTCATCGAAGAAGTCACTGTCCATGTATTGTGATCGGTAGAATTTTAGTGTTCGTTGGTTTGTATTTGTTTCTTTTTTGCAGTGCGTGATGTATTTTTGTAGTGTTTGTATTTCTTCTTTTGCGTCTTGTTTTATTTGCACATAGCTTTGATATACATCATTTATGTTGCTTTTAAAGTATTCTGGTAATTCTTCTGGTGTTGTTTTGAAGTCTTTTGCATTGTCTTCTATGAAATGTTCGAGTTCGTGATGGTAATTTTTGTATCCTTGTATTGCATTTATTAATTCTTTTTTTTCTGTGTTTAATAGTTTTAATGTTTTGGTTTCTGTTTTGATTCTTTGTTCTATTTCTTTTTTTGCTTTAGAAATAAATTCGTTTTGAGCATTGTTTGTCATAGAATTACCACCTATTATGTTAATTGTTTATTATATTTATTAAAAATAGGTTATAATATTATTTCTAGATTTAATTGTAAAATTTTGTTAAAAATAAGTAAGCGCCGAGACCGGGATTCGAACCCGGGTGGACATCTGTCCAGTGGCTTAGCAGGCCACCGCCGTACCAGGCTGGGCCATCTCGACTTGTTAAAATAAGACTGTATAAAAGTATGTTATTTGTTACATTTATAGTTTACGATTTTAATGTTATTGTTTCAGAGCGGCATGTAATTGGATGGACATACCTCATAGAAATAAGTGATCTAATTCCGTAACTCCACCCCGCTGATCCATAAACATCAGTTGTCTAAAACAGAGCTGCTTCTTTCCAGACCTGACCCATTCAATTAATTAAAATAGTTTAATCCAACCCTCCAGTTGAACCCCTATTACCGCTAATCCTATGGGACGAGACTTCGACATCACAGAAATAGGCTTATTAATATTTAATATGCCTCTCCAAAAACTTCGGTTGCTCCATATAGAGGATTTGAGCTTACAAGAGACCACTAACCTCCCAACCTAGCCTATTATAATTTAAGTTTAAAGGTATTAATAAATGTTTTGAAATTTAATGAACAGGTATAAAAATAGTTAATTATTATGAAGAATATTTTAATAAAAGTGATTGAGAATTATGCAGTTGATAACGATAAGCATATAAATTATTTGTAACAACTTTTAGATAAATGATTAGAACAATGAAATTAGTAAAAATAATTTTTGAATATAGATAATCTATATTCTTTTTATGGAAGTTAATAATTAAGTGTTAAATTTTAGTAACACGAGAGGTGACATAAACTTATAATACAATGCCTTAAAATTCTTATTCATATATTCTTTAACTAATGATTCATCCACCTTAGATAATACTTTTTGAATAATAGAACAAGTATCATAATCTAAACTATCCAAACCACCATCAGTATTCTCCAATATAATTTCTATATACCTGAAAATACGAATATAAAACATTAAAACAACATTTAAATCATCCTCACCACATCGTTCAAAAACATCATAAATATCCAGAATTCTCTGCATTGGTAATTTATTATCACCAAAATCATTAGTAGAAGAGTTAGGATTAGTTATCCTATAATAATAAAATGCATCATTAATATAACGTATTTTTTCAGCCTTAATAGCAGTTTCATAGAAAAATGGATTATCAACCCAGCCACCCTTAGGAACTTCCAGGAAGTTAATATTATTATCAATTAAGAAGTTCCTACGATAAATACCTGCCCAAATTGATGGATGGCCCTCCACTATTAATGGTTCTTCTTTTAAAGTAAATACACCATTATTAACAAGATTTCTTTTAGCAACATCAATTTTTATTTGCACATCATTTTTATCATAATCATTCAGATAGAAGAAATTACTTTTAATAATGTCGACAGTATCATCTTCTGAAAGAGAATACAATGTTTCAAACATGTTACTGCTGATATAATCATCAGTTTCAATAATACTAATATATTTTCCCTTGGCTTCCTTAAGTCCCATGTTTACTTGGTATCCGTAACTTTTCTTATCAGAAGTTAAAAACTTTATCCTATCATCATCTTTTTGACATTCCTTTATTATATCTACTGTTTTGTCTGTGGATCCTGCATCTATACAAATCACTTCAATATCAGTTAATGATTGATTAAGAACACTTTTTAAACACTGCTGCATATAATCTTCAACATTTAATGACGGCATTATTACAGAAATTATTGGTGATGTATTCATTATCTTATCCCCCACATTAAATTTTTTTTTATGATTCCATCTCTTTTTTCTTTTCTTGAACATTCCTATAATAATTTCTATCAATTAATAATCCATAGTAATCATTCATTTTATAGTATGTTTTCTTCAATAACTCATATTCATAGTAAGTCTCTGAGATTATAATCATTTCAAAGAATTTCCTATAATGTAATGATATATTATCCAAGAATTCGTTGCAAAAATTATCATCTAATAATATTTGTTTTAAATCTTCACGAATAGCATTATAATAATTCTCTTTATAGTCTGGAGAAATTTTATTCAATGCATCCAGGGTTGTCCACATTTTATTATCATATAATTTATTATTATTAGTTTCCAATTTATTGAATTGCCTGAATATATCTATAATGTTATTCTGTATAGGTATTGTGTTAAATAGCTGATTATCATTAATTTTATTTAATTTTTGATAATACTGTTTAATTGTGAATAATGCTTTTTTAATGTATGAAATTCTTTCAGACTGGAATATGGAATTATATACAAATGATTTAACATCATCATTCATAAACTTAATATTATTTTCTTTAATAAAATTGGTATTGAATAATTTATTTTCTATTGAAACATCCATTTTTGTTAAATCATCAATAGATTCATAGTTGAATACCTGCCCACCTACTTTATTGAATGCTTTTTCTTCTTCAATATGACCGGTTTCATCTAAAATTTTCTTGTTAGATACTGTTACTTGTGAAATATTTTCTTCAGATTTTTCAAATAATATTTTTAAAGCATCCTCACTAAGTATACATCCCGGATTTGTTATATAAACATATTTTCCATTTATTTTATCTAAGGTACTGTTTAAAGCATCAGCTAATCCAATATGTTCATAGGAATCTATTTTTAAATTATCATATTTTTGCTGATATTCACTGAGTATTTCTAGTGAAGCATCACTTGATGCATCATCAATACATATTATTTCAATGTCATCCAATGTTTGATTTATTATGCTATCCAATGATTCATTTAAGAAGATTTGATTATTGTAAACATACATTATTACAGAAATTTCTACCATAGTAATCAATCCCCCACATTATCGTATTATCCTTTTAAGTAAACGTAAAGGACTTGTTATTTTCCAAGAAGTTGAGTTAATAACTGTGTCTCTGAACTTTCTTAATTCCATATTTTCATAATATAATCTATATTTTAAGTCAAGTAACTCTTCGACTTCATAATACTTATCATTAAATAAGGACCATTTTGCTTCAATATTCAGCACCTGCCCATCTTTAACTTTTTGCTCAAAAAGTATAGGATCATCATGCCATGACACTCTTTCCTTATCCAATATCGTTTCACCATCAACTATAATACTATTATACTTGATTAAAACTGGAATCCTATTATCTTGATCATCCCTATAATCGATACTACGGAATTCTATGAGGAAATCACCATCACCCTCACATTCAACTTGTAAGTTAATTTTTCCCTCATTAGATTCTATTATTAATCCTTTACCTTCTTCATCAACAAACCATTCAGGTTGGGTAATTTCACATTCCAGCTCATCCTGATTCAATATTTTAACATTATTATCCTTGCTTCCAAAGTTCTTGATATCCATTCTGCCCTCTGAAACAAGATAGGATAATTCATCATAGTTACTGAACAATTCTAAGTTACTACTATAATTTAATGGAGACCATTTTGCACGTACATTAACAGTTTGACCATCCCGCACTTCTTTCTCGACAACGATTGGATTATCATGCCATGCTACCCTACTTCTATTCACATAATTAACCCCATCAACTATTACTTCAGAGAAATCTATGAATATTGGAATACGGTTGTCTTTTTTATCCCTATAATCTAATCCTTTAAAGTTAATTCTTAGAAGACCATCATTTACACACTGGAAAGTAAAGTTTATGTCACCTTTAATACTATTTAATACCATACCTTTTCCTTCCTCATCAGTAAACCATGATGGCTTGGATGGAATACACATAACATCATCACATTCAAGTAAAGTAACGTCATTATCTTCTTCTCCAACATTTTTAATGTCAAATCTTGATTCATAGTATTTTCTAAGGAATTCAGCATTATTATCATAGTATTGTGAAGTTAATTCATCCTTTAAGCCTTGTAATTCTTCAGTTACACTGTCAATATTCTTATCTGTTACTGTTTTAATTGTGTTTAATTCATGATATGAAGATTTAGCCAGATTATTTTTATCAGAAGAATATTTGTCCTCATCCATTAGTTTAACATATTCTTTCAGTTCATCTAATTCAATGAAGTTATTGTTTAGGCATGCCTCTTCAAATAAACATTTCTTGATTAAATTATACTCATCAGAGGATGCACCCATATCTTCATTAACAATATAATCCATTATAAAGTATCCGAAATCTTCCTTATTAAAGTAATCTTCATAATTATTGAAGTTACTTCTTATTATTTCAATGATTTCAGGGTCCTGCATATTATCAGAGTAAATTAGATAATAACGGATGAATTCGTTCTTGTATAATGACAGTGCTGAGTTAAAATTGTTTTTCTTAAATATGTCAAAAATTTCCTTGAAATGAATGATATAAGAATATTTTTTTTCATATGAGTCAATTTTCTCGTTAACTCCTCCACCAATGGAATGATTATATCCATACAAGTCTACAGGCACCATATAACATTTATCTGTGTTGGTTAATACATTAGCCATGAATATAGGGTCTTCACCTGCACGCATGTTAGGAAAACGAATATTATATTGATTTAAAAATTCTTTTTTAAAAATGTTTTTATAGAATGCGAAAGGAATACCATATTCCTGTGTAGTTTTTTCTTCTTCTTTAAATGCATATGCATATTTTGTGTTCACATAATCATAGTACTTGTCTACGGTGTAATCTTGGTTTATCCATTTAAGATTTCCACAGACCAGGTCGGCATTGTTTTCCTTAGCGGAATTGTACATTTTTTCTAATGCATCTTCGTCAAGAAAGATGTCATCAGAATCCAAAAATGCTATGTATTCCCCAGTAGCATAGTCTATTCCAGTGTTTCTTGCTATTCCCGGACCCGCATTTTCCTGGTTTACTATTACTAGTTTATCATAATCTTTTTTTATTTTATTTAATACTTCTAGAGAATTATCTGTTGATCCATCATTTACACATATTACTTCTACATCTTCAAATGTTTGATTTTCAATACTGTTGATAGCGTTTTGTAAATAATTAGATACATCATAAACTGGCATTATTATTGATATTCCTACCATAAAAATCTCCCATTAACCTGTAACTTATTCTAGTAACTTAGTTATTTATTATTATTGAAAATATTATAGAATCATGAAAAAAAAATTCATTAATATATTTAGTATGTTATTTAAAAAGTTTATATTTTACCCATATATTTTTTAAGACTGAAAAAAAGTTTAAAAAAAAAGAAAATATTATTTATTAGAATCATGTAATTTATCTTCTAAAACATGAATCTTAATTTTATTGAAAACATTCTCATAATAACTTCTAGAATAATGAGTGGAATATAATCCCCAAATATTTCCTTCATCTAACGATGTATCTGATGGGAATGGTATTACTATTGTATCATGATTATCTTCAATGTACTGTTCTAACTTTTTGAAATAAGGGTTTAATTTTTGTGCTTGTTCATGGAAATCCTGTCTATATCCATAAGTTCCATCATATTTTATGTACTGATCTTTTAGTTCTATTTTTTGTAGGATTACTTTTAGTTTCGGATAGTTTTTGGATAAGTATTCGAAGAATTTGTCACAATTGTCTTTCCATAATTCAAAGTATTCATGTTCATTATCAAATATGGTGATAGGTCGTAGCTTTGATTGGTTGTTTTCATAGAATTTTGTTTTATAGATATAGTCACTTCTCGTAATATATGTATCTTCAAATGCAAATACTCCCCACCGGATGTCATGAACCATATTGATTACAAGATAATCTATGTTATCAAGGTGTTTGAATATTTCTTTTTCAAAATCTCTTCTTATATCAGAATCTATGAATAGTTTATCCGGAGCATTGATTAAGTACTTAATATCCTCTTCTGCATAACTTATTTTTGGGTTCATTAAACTGATTATTGTGCTTCTCTGATGTTCATACATCTTGTTAAAATCTTTTTTATAATTGTTATAACAGGTTCTGAATGGATCAACACTAACACATGAACCAAATATTGCGATATTAGTTTTCGTGGTTTCTGCTTTTTCTTCTTTGTTTGTGACATTAAAATTTATTATGTTACTGTTGTTGTTTAATGCTGTTTTTTGTGTGTCAATAAATTTTTTGGTTTCTTCACAATCTTTAGTTAATATGTTGACATCATCCGTATTAAAGAAGTTATCCAATTCTGGATAATAATAGTAAATAGTTTTTGTTTCTATTTCTACATTTATTCTTTCAAGATTATGGCATCTCTTTGAGAATAAGAATGGATTATCATGATCTATTAACATATCCTTAGAGATGAAACTTTTACCATTTAATATGAGAGTTATACAATTTATGTATACCGGTTTTCTTTCATCATGTATGTTTCTGTAATCAAATCCCCTGACTGCTATTTCCAAATGGCCATCATTTTTACATTGGAAGTGTAAATGTTTTTTTCTACCTTTAAATTCTATTTTTACTCCTTTACCATTTTCATTTTGGAACCAGTCTGGAGCTTCTATTGATAAATCCTTATCATACCTTATATCTCTTTCAAAGAATTTAATATCATTTGAAGCATTGCCCCTATTTTTTATATCTATACGTGAATATTTCCAAACTTGTTTTAACCAATGCAAACTGTTTTTGAAGCGTTCCTGATCAATCGTTTTATCCTTAAAATTATTGAATATTAAGTCTAACTGTTCTTCGTATTCAGTTAACATTTCTTTTTTTATATTGTTTTCAGAATTGTTTGACAAAAAATTATTCCCCTACAAATTATTATGTTTAAAAGTTTAATTTTAATATTATTTAAATTTAATTCTTTATATTAAAAATATGTCCATTAGAATATTACTTTTTTGAATTGAAAAAAGATATAAGAAAAACAATAATATCCATCAGAGCATATTAGATTTTAACACTTTATTAAAAATAAAATGAAAAAAAATACAGTCTTCATTTATTCAAGTTCTGTATTGTATAATTCACATAAGTCTGTGAATGGGCATTCCATGTGTTGTGGGTTGATTGGTTTACATATGTTTTGACCAAACTGAACCATTAAATCATTAATGGGTAACCAGTACTCCTGGGGCACTATTTCACGTAGAACATCTTCGGTTTCCTCGGGTTCTTTTGTATGAACAAGTCCTAAACGGTTGGATATCCTGTGAACATGCACATCTACAGGTATTGCATCCTTTTGGAAGCCAAATACTAGTACGCAGTTTGCAGTTTTTCTGCCAACACCAGGTAATTTCATTAGTTCCTTAATATTATCCGGAACGATTCCCCCATATTCATCGAGTAGTATGTTTGACACTTCTTTTATTCTTGCTGCTTTCACATTATAGAATCCTGCCTGTCGTACTAGTTGTGCTATTTCTTCTACTGGTGCTTCTGCTACTTCTTCCATCGTGGGATATACCTTAAATAGGCTTTCTGTTGCTTTGTCAGTGTTTTCGTCCCTTGTTCGTTGGGATAGTATTGTTCTTATAAGTACCTGGTAAGGTGTTTGGTCTTCGAATGTTCTTCTTTCAAATATTGATTCTAGTTCGTCAACTATGAATTTTATTTCATCTGTTGAGAAGTTTCCTTTCATATTTTCGTCCATTTTCTTGATTCCTTAGTTTGAGATTTTGTTCATTACATCTATAAAGTTGGGGAATGATATGTCATAACAGGATGCGTCTTTTATGCTGATGTTTCCTATTTTCAGTCCTAATACATAGAATGCCATTACCATACGATGGTCCATGTGTGAGTCGACTAGGCCACCTGTTGGTTTTCCCTTGATTATTAGTCCGTCACGTAGTTCTTCCACTTCTACTCCGACGTTTTCTAGTTCTATTGCACAGTTATGTACTCTGTCTGTTTCTTTATATCGTGCATGTTCTACTCCTGTTATCTTGGATGTTCCTTCTGCTTGTGCCATTAGTACTGCTACTGTTGGTAGAAGGTCTGGTGCGTTTGATAAGTCTATGTCAAATGCTTTGAGTTTTCCATCACTTTTTATGTGTATGTCTGTTTCGTTGATTGTTACGTTGGCTCCCATTTTTTGTATTATATCTACTATGATTTTGTCTCCCTGCATTGAGTCTTTGTAGAGGTTTTGGATTGTTATGTCTGATGGGATCATGCTTGCAACGGCTAGGATGTATGATGCTGATGAGTAGTCTCCTTCTATTGTGTAGTCTGTGCATTCATATTTTTGTGGTTCTATGTAGTATGATGAGTATTCTGGCTGGTTTGTTGTGTCGTATTCGAATTCTATTCCGAATTTGCTTATAACTGATAGTGTCATGTTTACGTATGGTTTTGATACGAATGTTCCTCTTACATTTAGTGTTACTGGTTTTTTGGAGTATGGTGCTGCCATTATGATTGAGGATATGAATTGACTGCTTACGTCACCTTTGATGTCTGTTTCTCCCCCATCAAATCCTCCTTTTACTATGATTGGTGGTGTTCCGTTGCTTTGTGATGAGTGTATGTTTACTCCTAGGTTTTCTAGTGCATCTATCAGGTCTTGCATTGGTCTTTTTCGTAGTGATTCGTCTCCTGTGAATATTGTGTAGTTTGCTCTTGGTGCTATTGCTGCTATGCTGCTTAGTATTCTGACGCTTGTTCCACTGTTTTTTACGTCTATTATGTTGTCTGGTGTTCTTATGTATCCTGCTGTTCCTTGTACTATGCATTTATCGGGGTATCTTTGGAATAGTGCTCCTAATTGTTCGCATGCTTCTAGTGTTGCTAGTGTGTCTTCGGAGTATAGTGGGTCTCTTAGTACTGATTCTCCTTCTGCTAGTGCTGCTGCTATGAATGCTCTGTGTGAGTAGCTTTTTGATGCGGGTGCTTTTATTGTTCCTGTGATTTTTTCTACTTTTTCTATTTTTAAGTCCATAAAAAGAGTCTCCAATGTAATTATTAAAAAAAAATTGTTTAAAATGAGTAGTGTTTGAAGTACTGTTTTATTGTTGTACTTCTAGTAATATTTCGTAGTTTTCGGTTTTTATGATGTCTACTATTTCTCCTGTTTTACTTACAAGGTCTGATTCTGTTGTTATGTGTTCTTTTGTGAATGCTACATCTTCTACTTTTACTTCTCCGTTTTCTTCTAGTTCTTTCATGATTTCTTGTGGGTCAGTGTTTGCTATGTAGTCTATGATTTTCTTTGCATTTTGTTTGAAAACTGGTCCTATTTTACTCATGATTGGTTCTACTTTATTTACCTTTTCATGTAAGTCAGGTTTTCCATTTTGAACTGTGATATTATCAACCTTGTTTGTGTTTTTAATATCATCTATTGTGGAGTTGACTTTTTCAACATCCTCAGTGTATATGTTCACCGTGTTAAGTAGTTGATTTAATGGTATTCCATGTGATGACTTGTATCTTCGTAGCTCATCTATTACATCAATTGCATAACTACCTGTTAATTCTATTTCATCACTTATTAATTCTTCCTCTATTTCAGGCCATCCACCATTATGTAAGTCATATGATTTGTTTCCAAGATAACTATTTACCTGGTCAGCAAAGAATGGTGTGATAGGTGCCATTAGTTTTAGTACTGTTTCTATAACTTTCTTAAGTGTGAACTTTGCATCCTGCGTGGATGTTGTGTCTTCATATAACCTGTATTTAACTGCTTCAATGTATTCATCACAGAAATCATGCCATACAAAGTCATAGATTGCTTGTTCTGCATTTGCAAAGTTGTATTCCTCAAATGCTTCGGTAACTGTCTGATTTAGTCTGTTAAGTTTTGATAATATCCACTGGTCTATAATATTATTTTCTGTTAATTGATCAGGTATGTTTTCATCAAGGTGCATGTTAATGAATCTGAAAGCGTTCCAGAATTTTCGTAGGAATTTATATGCATGTTTTATGTCTTTCCATCCGAATGGCACATCAGATCCAGGTACACTGTTTGCACTCCATAATCTTAGTGCATCTGCCCCATATTCTGAGATGACTTCTTCAGGTGCTATAACATTACCTAAGGATTTACTCATTTTATGTCCGTCTTCACCAAATACCATACCATTGATAACTAGTTCATCGAATGGTTTTTCTCCTGTTAGTGCATAGCAACGCATTATTGTGTAGTATGCCCATGTTCTGATGATGTCATGTCCCTGTGGTCTTAGTGTTGATGGATATACTTTTTCCCATCCAGGATTTGGCCAGTCAGCTATTGTTAGGGGTGTTATTGAACTGTCCATCCATGTGTCCAGCACATCCTCTTCAGGTGTGAATGATTCGCATCCACATTTACATGCATGGTCTGGCTTATCTAGTGTTGGATCTACAGGTAATTGTTCTTCACTTGGAAGTACTACTTCATGGCATTCATCACAGTACCATACTGGTATTGGTGTTGCAAATAGTCTTTGTCTTGAGATACACCAGTCCCAGTCCATACTGTTTGCCCAGTTTTCTAGTCTCTGGTACATGTGTCCTGGTATCCATCTCATATTTTTTGCTTGTTCAATAATTTCTTCCTGCATTTTATTTACTGCTACGAACCATTGTTTTTTTGTCATGATTTCTATTGGTGTTTTACATCTCCAGCAGAGTCCCACATTCTGTTCTACATCTTCTTGTTTTATGAGGAATCCTTCATTTTTTAGGTCATCGATGATTGCTTTTCTGCATTCTTTTATTTGCATTCCTTCATATTTTCCTGCTACTGGTAGCATTAACCCATTCTCACTTATTGCATCGATTACATCAAGATCGTATTTGGTTACCCATTCAACGTCTGTTTTATCCCCGAAGGTACAGATCATTACGACCCCGGTACCATATTCTGGGTCTACTGATTCATCGGTTATGATTGTTACTTCTCTGTTGTATATTGGTAGTGTTACTGTTTTTCCATGTAGATTTGTGTATCTTTCATCTTCTGGGTGTACTACTACTGCTACACATGCACATAATAATTCTGGCCTGGTGGTTGCGATTGTTGCATTTCCTGAACCATCTGTTGCAGGGAAGTTCACATAGTTTAGTTTTGTTGTGTTATCCTTGTATTCTACTTCTGCAAACGCAATTGCTGTTTCACAACGTGGACACCAGTTTATAGGGTGAATGTCCTGATAGATCATGTCATCATTGTATAGTTTGAGGAATGATAATTGTGTTCTTTTCTTGTTTTCTGGTAGCATTGTAATGTATTCATGGTCCCAGTCCTGTGAGTATCCCATGCTACGCATTTGTTTTCTCATTTTTTCTATGTTTTCATGGGTTAGGTCTATACAATAATCACGGAATGTTTCTCTTGGTACATCGTTTTTCTTGATTTCATGGATTTCTTCTACTTTTACTTCTGTTGGTAGTCCATGACAGTCCCATCCTTGTGGGAACAATACGTCAAAATTGTTCATACGTTTGTATCTGGCAATTATATCCATGTACACCCAGTTTAATACGTGTCCCATGTGTAATTTTCCTGTTGGGTATGGTGGTGGTGTGTCTATGATGTATGTTGGTCTTGTTCCATCACCTATGAACCGGTAAGTGTTATCGTTCTGCCATAGTGTTTGTAATTCTTCTTCTTTTGTATGATCATAATCTTTTGGAATTTCATTACTACTCATTTAAAAAATATCTCCCATAATTCATGATTATAATTATTTTTTTCCTTGAATTATTGATTGTGTTGATAAAAAATTTTTTTATCTATTTTTCTCAGTAATTCTCGATAATAATATAATATATGTAAGAAATAGAATATATTTTTAATTAATTTCATTTCAAAAAGTGTGGAAAAATGTAGTTTTCTTAGCTTAATTATTTTCAAATTTTGCTAAGATTAATGGGGAGGCGAATTTATAGTAGATTCTTTTATTTTTGGTGGATAAATTTTCTTGTACATAAGTTATATCAACATTTCTTAGTATTTCATGTACATCTTTTGTTGCTTCATAGTCTAGTTCTTCTCCACTTTTTTCTTGGTTTTCTATTATGATTTCTATGTATCGAAATATCCTGTTATAAAATAATATTTTTATTTCTGGGTTGTCCCATTCATTATCTTTTAATACTTCAAATATGTCTTTTATTCTTTTTGCTGGTATGCTTAAGTTTGTTAAGTTGTTTGTTGATGAATTTTCATTGGATTCTCTATAATAATAGTAGGGAGTGTCCGTATATCTTATTGTTTGTGCTTTTAATGCAGTTTCATAGAAAAATGGGTTATCTACCCATGCTCCTCCTTCTTCTTCCAGGAACATGATTTCATTGTTTAATAGGAAACTTCTCTTGTATATTGCTGACCATATTGATGGATGTCCTTCGAGAAATATTGGTTGATTGTTTATTTTGAATGCTTTATCCAGGTTTGCTAGAGACCTTTTTGCAGTGTCTGCTTTAATGATGTTTTCTACATTATCATATACATGGTAGAAGTTTCCTTTTACTATGTCAATATATCCTATTTGTGTCAAGTTATATAATGATTCCAGCATGTTTTCTTGGATGTAGTCATCTGTTTCAATTATTGAAACATATTCTCCTTTTGCATTGTTTAATCCTTGGTTTACTTGTGCTCCATAACTTTTCTTGTTTGATAAGAATACATGTACTCTTTCATCTTCTTCTGCATATTTTTTCAGTATTTCTAGTGTTCCATCATCACTGCCCGCATCTATACATAAAATTTCTATATCTGTTAGTGTTTGGTTGATTACGCTTTCTATTGATTGTGTTATGTATTTTTTCATGTTTAATGATGGCATTATTACAGATACTTTTGGTTGTTTTTTTTCCATTTTATTATTCACCACCCTTTATTTAGTGTTTTTTATTATTGAGCTGTAAGTTAGTCTTAGAAGTTCAAAGTCGTTGCTGTTTTGTGTGCTTAATACTTGTATGAATATCTGTTTATTGTTTTCATTCAAATTTTTTATGAAGTCATCAAATAGTTCTTCATCTTCGAGTATTTTCATGTATGATTTTTTCATTTCTTGGAAAAATGTTTCTTTGTGGATTTCCTTAATTTTTGTGAATCTATTGTATGCTGACAGTACTTTATTATTATATAATTCTTTTTTGTGTGTTTTGAAATGGTTATGTTTCTTGAATGTTTCCCATATCATGTTATTTATTTCTATTGAATCTAGAAATCTTAGGTCTCCATTATTTGTTGATGATGTGGAGTAAAATCTTCTGATAAATAGGAATTCATTTAGGAATACTATTTTTTTGGCATTGAAGAGTACTTCCCAAAAGAATATGTTGTCATCAAATATTAATCCTTCAGGAAATATTATGTTGTTGTCTTGGATGAATTGTCTGTTGTATAGTTTACTCCATGGTGTTACTGACATGGTAAATATTAAATCTTGTACGTCTTTGTAACTGAATATGTTTTCTTGTACTCTTCCATATATTTCGTTCATACTGTATGATGGTGTTTCGTAGTATTTTTGTTGGTCGTGATTATAGTTTAATGCCTTAAATATTACAAAGTCCACATTGGTTTCTTTTGCTCTGTTGTATGTGAGTTCTAGTGCTTTATGTTCTAAGATATCATCAGAATCCATTAAAAATAAGTATTCTCCGATTGCTTGTGACATTCCAATGTTTGTTGCTACTGCGTGTCCCTGATTTTCTTGGTTGATTATTTTTATCCTGTTATCTTGTTTTCCGTATTTTTGTAGGATGTCCAATGAGTTATCGGTTGATCCATCATTTATGCATATAATTTCAATATCAGTTAATGTTTGGTTTATTATAGATTTTAAACTTTCATCCAAATATTTTTCAACATTGTATACTGGTATTACAACAGATACTTTTACCATCATTATCACAACTTGTTTCTTATTCTTAAAAATTTGGTTATTTTCCAACTGTTTGATGATATTAAACTATGATTAAATTCTCGTATTTTCTTGTATTCTGTTTGTAGTATTTGTTCGTATCTTTTCATGTAGTTTATATGCTTTTTATCTTCATAGACTTTTTTTAGTAGTTCGTATTCTTCTACACTTTCTGTTATGATTACTTGTTCGAATTGTTTCTTGTTTCTGCTTGTAAGTGTTTTTATGTATTGTTCTATTGTTTTTGTATTTAATTTTTCTATGAAATTTGTTCTAAGTAAATTATATGCTGCTTTTTTATTTTTTATTCCTATTTTATTGTATGCTTTGATTGCTTGATTGATTGCATAATTGTTTACTGCTTGTTCTATTATATGATCATATTTTTGGTAGAATATTTCTTTAATATATTCGAGATTTTCAAGGTATTGTTTATATTCTTGTATTGTTATTTGTTCTTTGTTGGGATTATTTAATTTTTTTTCGTATAATAATATTTTATCTGCTTTTATGAGACTTTTAAATGTGAATACTTCTGAGTCATTGTTATTATGTGTATTGAATTGTATATTTTTGTTCAATAGAAATTGTTTGTTGTACAGGCAATCTTGTAATTGAAAGTTTGTTGAAAATACATGTTCTCTTATTTTTTCTATGTTGAATGGTTTTCCTTGTGTTATTCTGGATATTAATGTTGATTCCTTTGTTTTTCCTGAGAATATTATCATATCTGCATTATTTTCTTCCAATTTGTTATATCCTCTTTTTAATGTATCATCCAATAATATGTTTAGTGTGTTTGTGAATATTATGTATTTTCCTTGTGCTTCATTTATTGATATGTTTAATGTTTTCATCAGATTATTTTCTTCTGATTCTTTTATTTTTATCCTTGAATCATTGATTGCGATGTTTTCCCCTTGTTTGGAATAATTTTTTATCCATATTAATTCAAAATCATATACTGAGTATTTTAATATGTTTTGAATTTTTTTTTCGTGATAATTTTCCGAGTTTATTATCATTATTAATGTTACTTTTGTCATGTAATTATTCCCCAGAGTTATTTTTTATAGATCGTAAAAATCCTGTTATTTTCCAACTATTTGATGTTAATATATCATTATTTGATTTTATGAATCGTGCAATATCTATCTTTAATTTATCCACTTTTCCATTGATTTTTCTTTTTTCTTCAAATGTGTAATTGTCTATATTTTTTAGTTGTTTGAATGATGATTCCCTCTTTGTTATATCATTATCTTTGGATATTTTTACAAAATCTTGTAAACGTTCAATGTCTATGAAAGTGTCTTCCAGCATACTTTCTTCAAATAGACAATATTTTATTAAATCGTATTCTTCATCATTCTCATCATAATCATCTATTAATGTCTTGAGGATTAAATAACCATAATCTGATTCTTGGAAGTATTTATAGTCACCAAATTCTTCTGACAATATCTCTTTAATAGTTTCATTGTTGATGTTTTGTCTGAAATTTAGGTAGTCTATGAATTCTTTTTTATAATTGTATACTGTGTCCTGGAATTCTTCATCTTTTAATATGTTAAATACTTCTTTATAATGTGATATGTAATCCTTTATTTTAGCGTGTGTGTCTAATTTTATGTTTAATCCGCCACCAATAGAATAGTTATATCCATAAAAATCTAGGGGTACTGTGTAAATCTGTTCTATATGAGTTAATACTTCTGCCAAAAAGACGGGATCCTGTCCTCTTAGTAAATCAGGAAAAGTTATATTATTTTTGATTAAAAATTCTTTCTTATATATGTTTTTATAGAAAGCCCATGGTATTCCATATTCTGGTGCTTTAATAATAGTTTCTTTTGTAAAATAAGTAAACTGTGCATTTTTATAGTCATAACTTTCTTCTAATTCGCCATTCTGTTTAATTTTTCTTAGATTTGCTGATACCATGTCAGCATCATTTTTGACAGCTATTTTATGCATCTTATCTAGAGCTTCATTGTCAAGGTATATGTCATCTGCATCTAGAAATGCTATGTATTCTCCTTCAGCTTCAAGTATTCCGTTATTTCTTGCTCCGGCTGGTCCCATGTTTTTTTGATTAATTATTTTTATAAAATCATGTTTTGATGAATATTTGTTCAATATTTCTGAGGATTTATCAGTTGACCCATCATTTATACATATTACTTCCATTTTATCAATATTTTGATTTATAACACTATTTAATGTTGTTTCAATAGAATCTGATGCATTATAGACAGGTATTATTACAGATATTTTCTTCATTTTTTTAATCCCCATAAAATATTAAACTGATATTTTATCCCAGTTTTAATTAAATAATTATTTGATTAACTTAGTATATAGTTTTTAGTTATATTTTATTGATTAATGCTTAAATTATATGATAAAGACATTAAATAGATTTTTTATGGAAGTAATGTGTTACTAATTTTTTTTAATCCAATCATAAACTCTTTTTGAATTATTTTTATCATGATACTTAAAAAAGGAAGTTACTCTTTCTTGGTATTTTTCTTCCATAATACAATTGTTTTCGATGTATTCCCTTATTTTCAGTATTAAATCTTCTTCATTCCTAATTACTTCACCAAATCCCATATCTTCATAGTTAAAGTAGCCTTCTTTGTAATGGTAATCATCATTTGGTTGATAGTATATTACAGGCTTTTTCAGATAAGAAAAATCAAATATTACTGATGAGAAATCTGTGATTAATAATGAAGAATTGTTAAATAATTCCTGGAATGAATTATTAATTGATAACTTTACATTACTACCTATGTTGAACTTTTCGGTATGTTTAATTAGTTCAGGATGTGGCTTAAATATTAATTGATAACCAGCAGAATCTAATAATTTTGCTAGTTTATTATTATTAATTAAGCTTTCAATTGACTTATAATAATCAGATTGTTTTAAAAGTTCCCCATCATTATCAAGGTATGATCTCCAGGAAGGTATAAATAATATTTGTTTCCTTTTTTCCTTATTTGTTAATTTATCATATCTTGGAAGTCCTAATACCTGAATAGATTGCCTCGGAAAATTATAGTCCAAGTCAAAGAATGATTGGCATTCAAGATCTGATGATGTGAGTATTAAAGATAAATTATGATCATATCGTCTGATTTGTTCTGTTAAATCACAGGATATTACTCCATGTTGGAGGAAATATCTTGGTGCTGTTACTAAATTACAATAGAATTTACGTTTATCTTCTTCGTCATTATAGAAGGGATTGAAAAAATTTTCATTCAAAAATGAAGATATTCTTTTCTCACAGAATAGGTATAATATTTTATGTTTGAATGATCCATAAGTTATGATGTTCTTATAATTCTTTTTAAGTTCCTTATAATCTTCAGAATTTTTGTCTACGATAAGATACTTATTTATACCATCATCTTGTTTAAGTGCATACTCAAATAAATGTTTTGCATTATCATCAACCATGTCCAGTCTATCATTCAATAACCAAATCCTCTTATTATCCATATACCTATATAATATGAGGTAGAGCAAATGCATAAATGCAGCTCCCACCTTACCTTTTTCAGAACTTTTAATGATTTTAAAAATATTCTTAACTTCAAAGTTAAAAAGTTTCCTAAACGAATAAGGAATAACCGAAATAGAAGAACTATCCTTAAATAAAATATACTCCCCAATAACCGCATAAATTGATACACTAGAAAAATAGGAAGATATCCTGAACTCTATCCGAGGAGTATAGTCCATTTGAATATTATTTTCTTCAAATAATACTTCAAAAGTATATCTATTATGAATTACATCTTTTAATTCTAATGACACTTCAAAATTATAAACAAACTTCCATGGAATGCCCAAATATTCAACATTGCTTCTATCCCTTTGAGGATAAGTAAAATAATCACATGAAAAAGTTTCCCCATTATTTCCTGCATCTTCTTTAATCAGATTTATTCTAAGTGAATCATTATCAAAGTTTGTAGTATATACCCCAGAGATTACCAAGCAATCATCCTTAATATCAACAATATCCAACCATATCCTATGTTTCTTAAGATCATCAATATAATAATCACCAGACCGCATCACAACATTATCATCCTCACCAACAATAGAATATACACCCTTTTTAAGATAAATAAAGAAACCCCTCAAAGCATAATCAATATTCTCATTATCATAAATCATATCATCATCAAGAATACCAATAATACTCCTAATTTCTTCAAACAAACTATTTTTTTCTTCTTTATCCAGAAAATCTAAATCAGGTATTTTAAGTATGTCTTGTATGTAGTATGTGATTGTATATTTGATAAAATCAGGTACAATACTCTTTTTTGTGATTGATGTGGATAATAATTTTTTAATAAAAATTATTCTTTGAATATATTTTTTTTCTTGGATTGTTTTGTTTTTAAAGAGTTTAGGGTCGAATATTTGTCTAATATAATATTTAACATTTTTTATCACACCTATTCGTGGAAGATCTAAGAGTAATTGGTTTATTAGTATGGTTTCTTCTTCAAATAATGTTTTTCTATTGTATTTGTAGTTGCGTAGTGCTGATTTTTTGATAAAACATGATTTTAGGTGTAGTTGTGGATTATTAGCCTCTTCTTCAAGATTTATTATTCTTGTTTGTTCAAATTTGTAGTTTAATCTATCTTCGGTATTTCCATTAATTACTGGAATTGATACTATATTACTCTCTTCAGAATGTTTATCATAGAAGTTTTTTACTTGTTCGAATGTGTTTTTTGAGAAGTAATCAGTTCCTTCAAGGAATGTAACATATTCACCACCAGGAACTTTATAAACATTATTTTCAGCATAAGGCTGACCAAGATAATCCTTTGACAAAATAACAACATTATCCGGATACACACGACCAACACGCCTAATAAGCTCTGTTGACTCAACACATCCCCATAATCTATAAAAATTATCTGAACATTATCCTTAAAATCCAATGTCTGATCCAACACAGAACTAATCGATTGCTCCAAATAACCCGGATTATCAGACACAGTCAATACCACAGAAAACATAAAACCTTTCTTATCACTCATAATAATCAACTTAATGCTTTAAAATCCACTCATACACACGTTTACAATTATCCTTATCATTATACTTGAAAAAGTTTGAAACCCTCTCTTTATACTTATCCTCCATCACACAACCATTTTCAAGATAAAACCTCAACTTACAGATAACATCATCCTCACTCTTAAGCACATCACCAAAACCTTCACTCACATAATCAAAGAAAGGCTCAAAATGATGATCCTCATTCTTCTGATAATAAATAATCGGCTTCTTAAGATAAGCAAAATCCGAAATCACCGAAGAAACATCACTAATCATCAACGCAGAACCCCTTATCAACTCCTGATAAGACTCCCCCGTAGAAACAACAACAGCCTCATTCATCTCAAAAGAATCCAAATGCTTAATCAACTGAGGATGAGGCTTAAATATAAACTTATAACCATACTCATCCAACAATTCAAAAAGCTCACCATTACTTAAAAAACTATTCAACATATGATAATAATCCGAATTTAAGAACAACGATTCATTTTTGTCTAGTTGTAATCTCCATGTTGGCGTGAATAATATTTGTTTTTTTATTTTGTTATCTCTTATAAGGTTGTCAAAACGTGGAAGTCCTAGTATTTGAACAACTTCTTCTGGGAATCTATAGTTTAGGTCAAAGAATGATTGTTTTTCACGTTCTGCTGAGGTAACTATTAATCTTAGATTATGATTATATCGTTTTATGTGTTCTGTTAAGTTTCTGTAGATTACTCCGTGTTGTATGAAGTATCTTGGTGCTGTTACTAAATTACAGTAGAGTTTGCGTTTATCTTCTTCGTCATTATAGAAGGGATTGAAAAATTTTTCATTTAGGAGAGATGATATTCTTTTTTCACTGAATAGGTATAATATTTTATGTTTGAATGATCCATAAGTTATGATGTTCTTATAATTCTTTTTAAGTTTTTTATAATCTTCAGAATTTTTGTCTACGATAAGATACTTATTTATACCATCATCTTGTTTAAGTGCATACTCAAATAAATGTTTTGCATTATCATCGACCATGTCCAGTCTATCATTCAATAACCAAATCTTCTTATTATCCATTAACTTATACAATAAAAGATATAAGAAATGCATAAATGCAGCTCCCACCTTACCTTTTTCAGAACTTTTAATGATTTTAAAAATATTCTTAACTTCAAAGTTAAAAAGTTTCCTAAAAGAATAAGGAATAACCGAAATAGAAGAACTATCCTTAAATAAAATATACTCCCCAATAACCGCATAAATAGATACACTAGAAAAATAAGAGGATATCCTGAACTCTATCCGAGGAGTATATTTCATTTGAATATTATTTTCTTCAAATGTTACTTCGAAAGTATATTTGTTATGAATTACATCTTTTAATTTTAATGACACTTCGAAATTATAAACAAACTTCCATGGAATGCCCAAATATTCAACATTACTTCTATCCCTTTGAGGATAAGTAAAATAATCACATGAAAAAGTTTCCCTATTATTTCCTGCATCTTCTTTAATCAGGTTTATTCTAAGTGAATCATTATCAAAGTTTGTAGTATATACCCCAGAAATTATCAACTGATTGTCATTAATATCAACTATATCCAACCATATCCTATGTTTCTTAAGATCATCAATATAATAATCACCAGACCGCATCACAACATTATCATCTTCACCAACAATAGAATATACGCCCTTTTTAAGATAAATGAAGAAACCCTTCAAAGCATAATCAATATTCTCATTATCATAAATCATATCATCATCAAGAATACTGATAATACTCTGTACTTCGCCAAGTAACTGGTTTTTTCCTTCTTTATCTAGAAAACTTAAATCAGGTAGTTTAAGTATGTTTTGTATGTAGTATGTGATTGTATATTTGATAAAATCAGGTACAATACTCTTTTTTGTGATTGATGTGGATAATAATTTTTTAATAAAAATTATTCTTTGAATATATTTTTTTTCTTGGATTGTTTTGTTTTTAAAGAGTTTAGGGTCGAATATTTGTCTAATATAATATTTAACATTTTTTATCACACCTATTCGTGGAAGATCTAAGAGTAATTGGTTTATTAGTATGGTTTCTTCTTCAAATAATGTTTTTCTATTGTATTTGTAGTTGTGTAGTGCTGATTTTTTGATAAAACATGATTTTAGGTGTAGTTGTGGATTATTAGCCTCTTCTTCAAGATTTATTATTCTTGTTTGTTCGAATTTGTAGTTTAATCTATCTTCGGTATTTCCATTAATTACTGGAATTGATACTATATTACTCTCTTCAGAATGTTTATCATAGAAGTTTTTTACTTGTTCGAATGTGTTTTTTGAGAAGTAATCAGTTCCTTCAAGGAATGTAACATATTCACCACCAGGAACTTTATAAACATTATTTTCAGCATAAGGCTGACCAAGATAATCCTTTGACAAAATAACAACATTATCCGGATACACACGACCAACACGCCTAATAAGCTCTGTTGACTCAACACATCCCCCATAATCTATAAAAATTATCTGAACATTATCCTTAAAATCCAATGTCTGATCCAACACAGAACTAATCGATTGCTCCAAATAACCCGGATTATCAGACACAGTCAATACCACAGAAAACATAAAACCTTTCTTATCACTCATAATAATCAACTTAATGCTTTAAAATCCACTCATACACACGTTTACAATTATTCTTATCATTATACTTGAAAAAGTTTGAAACCCTCTCTTTATATTTATCTTCCATCACACAACCATTTTCAAGATAAAACCTCAACTTACAGATAACATCATCCTCACTCTTAAGCACATCACCAAAACCTTCACTCACATAATCAAAGAAAGGCTCAAAATGATGATCCTCATTCTTCTGATAATAAATAATCGGTTTCTTAAGATAAGCAAAATCCGAAATCACCGAAGAAACATCACTAATCATCAACGCAGAATCCCTTATCAACTCCTGATAAGACTCCCCCGTAGAAACAACAACAGCCTCATTCATCTCAAAAGAATCCAAATGCTTAATCAACTGAGGATGAGGCTTAAATATAAACTTATAACCATACTCATCCAACAATTCAAAAAGCTCACCATTACTTAAAAAACTATTCAACATATGATAATAATCCGAATTTAAGAACAACGATTCGTCTTTTTCTAGTTGTAATCTCCATGTAGGTGTGAATAGAATCTGTTTTTTGACTTCATTGTTTTTGATGAGGTTATCATATCTTGGTAGTCCTAGTATTTGAACAACTTCTTCAGGGAATCCATATTTTAGGTCAAAGAATGATTGTCTTTCACGTTCTGCTGATGTTACTATTAGTGCTAGGTTGTATTTGTATCGTTTGATGTGACTGGTTAAGTCCCTATATATTACTCCATGTTGAAGGAAATACCATGGTGATGTTACCAGGTTACAGTATATTTTTCTTATATCATAGTTTCCGTCAATCCAGAATGGGTTGAAGAATGATTCATTTAAAAATGAGGCTATTCTTTTTTCTGTGAAGAAGTATAATAGTTTATGTTTGAATGAGTTATGTGCGAGTATGCTTCTACCATATCTTTTTTTAAGTTTTTTGTAGTCATCACAGTGTTTGTCTAGTATGTAATATTTTTTTATTCCATCTTTTTGTTGTTTTGCGTATTTGAATAAATGTATTCCGTTTTCGTCTGCACTGTCTAATCTATCATTTATAAACCATATTCTCTTGTTTTTCATGAATGGGTATAATATCATGTAGAGTATTCTGTAGAATATTATTTTCTTGTATCCGTCTTGTTTGTCTTGTGTTATTAGTTGTAATGTTCTGAATTCTCGTTTTAACATCATTTTATAGGAGTATGGGTAGATGTATATTTTTTTGTCTTGGTAGAATACTATTCTGGATTCTTGTACGAAGTATTTGTTGAATTCTGTTAATCCGGATGGTACTCTGAATCCTATTGTTGGTGTTATTGTTATGGTTTTTCCGTTTTCCTCATATCTTAATTCGAATCTGAAGTCTGCTATACTAACATTATCTAATGGTACTTGTACATTGAAGTTGTAATCATACCTCCATGGGAATGATAATGATTCTAGGTGACTGCGGTCTTCTGTAGCATATTCGAAGTATTCACATGGATATGCTTGTTCTCGTCCGTTTTCGTTTGTTTTGATAATTTTTAGTGTGATTGTTTCTGGGTAGAAGTTGGATACGAAGTGTCCGGATAGGTTTAATTTGTTAAAGCGGACTTCTATTATGTCAAACCATAATCCATGATTATTTAGTGTGTCTATTGTATGATTCTTTGTTGATAATTTTACTATACCATTTTTTGATACTGACACTTTGTATTCTCTGTTTTTATGGTATAACATTAGGGATTTTAGTGGTTGTTTAATGTTATTATTATTTTTTATGCATTCATCGGATATGTGTGTTAATATGTCATATTTTCCATCATTACTTTTAATGTATTCCCAGAACTCGTCTATTTCGTCTTTGTCTTCAAATACATCTAATTTTCGTATGCTGAACAATTTGTTTAGGTCTGTTGCTATCATGTATTGTATGAATAATGGTATTTCATCATATTCTTCCAGGCAGTAGTTTAATAGGTGTTTGTGGAAGTGTTCTAATCTGTGTGTGTAATACTGTTTATCTGTTGTTAGACTTTCTGTGAGGTTGTCTTCACTAAATCGTAACCGGTAATTATAATGTGTGTTATTTAGTACGCCCATTGTCCTTTTTTCGAGTAGAACTTTGTTTAGTATTAATGTATCTTCTGAGCTTATTAATGATGTGTCAAATTCATATTTTTGTATGGTTTCTGTGTTTATGAAAGCTGATGATATGGACAACTGTGGGTTTTCATATTCTTCTTCGAGGTTTATTATCCTTGTTTGATCATATTTGTAATTTAGTGGGTGTTCTTTTTCCAGTCGATCCACATAATTCATTGGGATTGTTATAACATCTGTTTTATTGTTTATTGTATCAATATAATCTTTTACTTTTTCTAGTGTGTCTTTTTCAAGGTAGTCATCACTGTCTAGGAAGTTAACATATTGTCCTGTTGCTATTTTTAGTCCCAAGTCTCTTGCACTTGCTTGTCCACTATGTGTTTTTTCTATGATTGTTATGTTTTCAGGGTATTGTTCTTTGTATCCTTTTATTATGTTTATTGAATTGTCTGTGCTTCCATCATCTACTATGATTAGTTCTGTGTTTTCTTTGAAACTTAGTGTCTGGTTGATGACTGAATTTATTGATTCTTCTATGAATCTTTCTGTGTTGTATACTGCCATTATTATTGAGAATGTGTAATGTTTGTCTTTTTTTGTTTCCTGAAGTATTATGTCTCTGGTATTGTTGTATGCTATTAGTTCTTTGTTTATGTTTACTGAGTTTTTTGTTTTTTTATTTTCTTGTAGTTTTATTTGTGGGGTGTATTGTGTGTTGTTTTCTGTTATTTGAAATTCGAATTTTGTGGTATTGTTTTTAGGTATTGTTGTTTCGAAGTGGTCTGTGAATTCTATTTCATCGGCTAGTGTTACTGGATCATAGTTTGTGTTTTCTGTTTTGATGATGTTGCATGGAATTTCTGTTTTTTCGTTTAGTATTATGTTGATTGGTATGTGTTTGTTGTTTCGTATTGATGTGTAGTTTCCTTTAATGTATATGTTGTTATCTTTTTCTGTGATGTTGTTTATTGTTAAATTATCTTCTTCATAGTTTTTTTTCTTGTTATATGATTTTTGTAAACGTTTAATATTTGTATATGTGTGTTTTTGGTTAATTATCTTGTTTTCATCTAATTGTTGTATTATATTTTCTAGATTGTTAAGGTATTCTGTTTTTTCTTGTTCTGTTTCGAAAAGATGTAAATGTGCTTTGCTGATTAGTTGTTCTAAATCATCGGATATCATGTATTGTGTGTAATCATTGATTTTATTTTCGTTATTGGTGGATTCTTTTATTATTTTTTGGTAGGTTTTTATTTTGTTTTGATAATGTTCTTTTGTGCTTTGATTTTGGTTTTGTATTCTTAGATTATCATATGTTACTCTTTGATAGTATTGTCCTTTTGCTATTCCTAATACTGGGTTTTCTAGTATGATTTTGTTTAGTAATTCTATGTTATCTATATCTGTTTGTGTTTCATCGAATTGTTCTTGTTTAATTATTTTGTTTTTTATAAATAGGGATTCGTATGTTTGAGTTTTGCTTGGATGTTCCCTTAGGTCTACTATTGAATCTTCTTGTAGTATGGGGTCTTTGATATTGTGTAGTCCTATATGTTTTATTGGCATTTTGATTATGTTTATTTCATTGTTTTCTGGGAACATTTCAAGTACGTTTTCTAGTGTATGGGGTGATATGTAATCTGTTCCGTTGATTATTGCTACATATTTTCCTGTTGCATATTTGAGTGCTCTGTTTTTGGCTTTATTTATGTTTGATTCATTGATTATGGATATGTTTTCGGGGTATTGGTTTTGGTAGTGTTTGATTATTGTTGTTGAATTGTCTGTGCTTTGGTTATTGATAAATATTAGTTGAGTGTTTTGTTTGAAAGGTAGTGTTTGGTCTTCTGTTATGGAGGTTATTGTTTTTTCTATTAGCCTTTCTGAGTTTGAGTATTGTATTATTATTGAGAAATTGAATGATCCTGATTGATAATAGTCTATCTCGTTTTCCTTGAGAAATATGGTGTTTATTATATTATAAACTTCTAGATTTGTTGTATTTTCTGATATTTGTTCTTTTAGGTATATTAATAATCTTTTTGTCTTGTTGTTAGTGTATTGGTGATTAATTATTTGTTCTTTAGTTAACTGCTTTGTTATTTCTTGTATCGTGGTAATGTAATCTTTTTTCTCGTTGTTATCATCTAAATTTTCTATATATTCTGTTGTGAATAATTCATCTATGACTGATATTACTAGGTTTTGTGTGTAATTATTATTGGTCTTGTTTAGTAATTCTTGGCATACTTTTATTTTTTGGAAGTGGTGTTCTGTTTGTAATGTGTTGATTGTTCTATGATTATACCATCCTTTAGTTAGAAATATTTCTGGATTGTTTTGTATTAGATCTGTTAGTATGTGCAGATTTTCTGTGTCATGTTTGTCATGATTGAAATTGTATTGTGTGAGTTTGTCTTTTTTTATGAATAATGTTTTGTATGAGTAATCTTTGTTTATTATGTTATTGAGGTTTATGCTTGTATTTTCTTGTTCAGTATATTGTTCTTTGATTCCTACTTCTTTATATCCTATTTTTATTATGTTTGTTTGTGGATTTTCCTTAAATGCGTTGTATACATTTTCCATTACATTCCAGGAGTAGTAGTCTGATTCATTCAGGAAACTTATGTATGTTCCTTTTGCTTGTTGTATTGCAATTTTTTTAGCATTTTGTGAATCTTCTGTTATTATTCTTATGTTTTGAGGGTATATTTTCTGATAGTGTTCTGATATACATGTTGTTTCAATGTTGGTGTTATTGTTGATAATTATTATTTGGATGTTTTCTTTGAAGAGTAGTGTCTGGTTTATTATTGATTTGATGCTTTCTTCCAAGTATTTTGGTGTTCCTATTGTTTCTAGTATTATTGTGAATTTTATTTCATTTCCTTCCAGGTAGTAATTGTTAAATATTTCATATAATTGTAAGTTATTTTGTGTGGTTTTTTGTTCTTTGTTTTCTTTTAAGTGTATTAATAGTTTTTTTATGTTTTTTGTGAATTTTTGTTTTAATATTTTTTGTGTGTCTATTTGTTGTAGTATTTCCTGTATTGAGTTGACATAGCTTTCTTTTTCTTCTGTTGTTTTGAATAGATGTATGTGGGGTACTGTTATTATTTTGTTTAAATCTTTTAAAATTAGGTTTTGAACATAATTTGGATTGTTGTTTTCTGTTTTTAGTAGTTGTTTATATGTTGTTATCTTGTTTTCGTAGTGTTGTTTTGTTTTAATTGTTTGATTTGTTAATCTTTTGTTATATGTTCCTTCTGCGATGTTGATTGTTTTGTTACTGGTGAAAATATTGTTTATTAATTGTAGGTTTTCGGAGTCGGTTAGTGTTTCGTCATATTGTTGGTTTTGAAGTATTTCTTTTTTTATAAATAAAGATTCTAATGTTGTGGGGATGTTGTTTGTTTTTTCTAGGTTTATTATTGTTTGTCCGAGTTGTTCTTTTATTTCCTGATTTACACCTATTTCGTTGAAGGGTACTTTAACTATGTTACATTCGGGGTTTTGTTTAAATTGTGTTAACACATTTGCTAGTACTTCTTTGGATAAATAGTCGTTACTGTTTATGAATGCTATGTATTTTCCTTTAGCTTGTTTTAGTGCAATGTTTTTGGATTTGTTTATGTTTGACTCGTTGATTATGCTTATGTTTTTAGGGTATGTTCTTTGGAAGTGTCTGACTATTAGTGTTGAGTTGTCCTTTGAATTGTTGTTTAATAATATTAATTGAACGTTTGCTTTGAATGATAGTTTTTGTTCGGTTATTGATAATAATGTTTCTTCTATGTGCATTTCTGAGTTTTTGTATGGTATTATTATTGTAAAGTTACATGTATTGTTCAATGCTTTCCCCTCATGTTTTATATTGGTATAATTTTTTTTACATTAAAATATTAATTTATATTTATGTTGATTTAACTACTTTAAAATATCTTATAAATATTAATTGTAATTGAATTATACAAGTAATTATGATAAGTACTAAAGTATTTATTTAAACTATAACATATATCATAGTAAGTAATATTAAGGATTATTCTATGTTTTTTAGTAATTTATATGATAAAAATAAGGTTTTTTCTAAAGTTCGCTTATTGAATAAGTTAATTTATTCAAATAAGGAATTTAAGAAATTATTAACAAATGTTTACAATAAAAACATGGACCATGAGACATTTAAGACTCATAGTATTATTAAAATTGAAGAAGACCCTTTATTAGATTTGGAATTATCTGAAGATTATAAGCTTAAATATATTAATGATAAAACCAAACAAGATAGTGCTCATTTTAGTTATGGTCTTAAAAAATTAGAATTTGAAAATAATTTATATAAAGAGATTATTATTGATTTATTCTCTAATGAAGTTTATTTCAATGGTTTTAAGAAGATTTTATTACTGAATTTTTTTGATAAAAAATATTATGAGCAGGAATATGATTATAATTTAAGTGTTCCACCTATTTTTCATTACTTATATCATGGATATTATGAAGGAAAGAATCCTAGTTCATATTTTGATGCATCGTTTTACAAAGAGTATAATGTTAATGCAAGAAAATCAGAAGTTAATCCTTTAGTATACCTTGTTTTAAAAGGTATGGATGAAGGTATGGTTAAGCTTAATCCCTCTTTTTATCAGCCAAAAGCCATTAACAGATTATATTTTAAAGACAAACTTAGTACTCTTAGCAGTTATGGTTTAAATAATAAGCCACGTGATAAAAAGGTGGTTGTGTCTTTAACATCTTATCCTTTAAGGATAAATGATGCGAAATATGCTGTTTATTCCTTACTGAATCAAGAGTTCAAGCCAGATAAACTGATTTTATGGTTAGCTAAAGAAGAATTTCCAAATCGTGAGAAAGATATTCCTAAGGACTTGTTAAACCTTACCCGTTATGGATTGGATATTAGATGGTACCATAATATTTATTCCTATAAAAAGTTAATACCCGTACTTAAAGAGTATTCCGAGGAAATTATTGTAACGGCTGATGATGATATATTCTATCCAAAAGATTGGCTATTTAAATTGTATTCAACTTACATTGATTTTCCAAACAATATTATTGTCCATAGGGCACGTAAGATGATTTTAGAGTCCGAAGAAAAATTTAAAGAATACAATTCATGGGAATTAATTACAGATAATCGGGAAGCATCTTTCTTAACTTTCATGACTGGTGCTGGTGGCATATTATATCCACCACATGCATTGTATAAGGATGTTTTTGATGAGGATAAGTTTTTAAAATTATGTAAGTATGGTGATGATATTTGGTTTTGGGCCATGGCTGTGCTTAATGGAAGCAAATTTAAAATTGCTTATGATTGTTATCATGACTTGATTTATATTAATCCTGCCCGTGAATTAAATTTATTGAATGAAACAACTTTATGGTTAACTAATAGAAAGGGTATTAATGATAAGCATATACGGGATGTTATTAAGAAATATCCTGAAATATTAAAGATTATACATGATGACTTAGAAAAATAGTTATAGTTTAGGATTAGGAGCATATTTGCTATGAGTTCATTTAAGTTTTCTATCATCATTGCAGTCTATAATGTGGACAAGTATCTTAGAGAAACTATTAATAGTGTTATTAATCAGAGCATTGGATTTAGAGATAATGTTCAATTGATTCTGGTTGATGATGGAAGTACGGATAAATCAGGTGAAATTATATCAGAATTTTATGAGAAGTATCCTGAGAATGTTGTTGCATTATCTAAGAGTAATGGTGGACAATCCAGTGCCCGTAATTATGGTTTAAAGTATGCTACTGGCAAATATGTTAATTTTTTAGATAGTGATGATTATTTTTCCAAAAACACGTTAGATGTTGTTTATACTTTTTTTGAAAAACACTTTGATGAAGTTGATATTGTTGCTATTCCTATGATATTATTTGAACGTGTGAATAAGCCACATCGTTTAAATTCCAAGTTTAAGGAAACTAGAATAGTTGACTTGAATGTTGAACCAAATACTCCCCAGTTATCTGCTTCATCTAGCTTTATTAAGTTAAATGTTATGAAAAATTATTCTTTTGACACCAAATTAGCTAATCTTGAAGATGCACTGGTTATTAATGAAATTTTATTGGATAAAAAGGTTTATGGTTTAGTTAATGGTGTTGAATATTATTATCGTCAAAGAAGTGATAATAGCAGTACTGTTGATTTGATGCAAAGAAAGAAAGAATATTATACTAATCGTCTAGAACGTTTTTATCTTAAATTATGTGATATTTGTTTGAAATATGAAGGTTTTATTCCTAAGTTTATTCAATATTTGTTTGTTTATGATCTTCAGTGGATGTTATCCGTTAATAAGTTAGACATTTTTGAAGATGCACAGGAGAAGGTTGACTTTTGGAAGAAACTAAACCAGGTTTTAGATTTTATTGATTTGGATTGTATTATAGGTAATGAATTTGTTAATTCCAATATTGAATCGTTTTTTGTTTATTTGAAAAATAAGGGGCAATTAGAATTAGTTGAAGATTCTGAGTTAAGGGTTGTTTCTGAGGGTTATGTTGTTGACGATTTTAATTCTATCCGATTATGGTTGGATATTGTTGAGTTAAGTAATGGTTTTATATATTTTTCTGGTAACATTGAGTCTTCCTTTAGAAGTGAGAACCTGAGGATTGTTCTTGTTAGGAAGAGTGGTGATTCAACTGTTTGTATTGATAGTGTTCCTATTTTTTATAATGATGTGAATCGTGGAACTTTAACTTTTATTGATGTTGAATGGAAGTATCGTTTCAGTTTTGATGTAAAATCCAGAGTTTCTGTAGATGATGAATTTTATTTTAAAATTGAATATAATGGTAGTTCATGTGATTATTCAATGATTCCTCATGTGAGTTTTAGGGATAATTGTGGTTTGTCTACTCATAGTGCATTTTTTGTTGCTGATGATTTGATTGTTTTGTTTAAGTTTAATAAGTTTGTAGTATTACCTTATTCTTATTTGTCAATGCTACGTTTTGAGGTTAGTAATATTAAGCAGATAGTTCATGATAAGCCGACAGGATATAAAGAAGCTGTTTTGATTAGTTTTCTTTATTTTATAATTTACCCTTTTTATAGAAATAGGCGGATTTGGCTATATCAGGACAGACCAGAATTTGCAGATGACAATGCAAGACATCTATTTGAATATTCGATTAATAAAAATGATGGTGTTAGTAAATACTATGTTTTAAATGAATCAAGTAATGATTTTAATGAAATGAAAAAGATTAGTAAAAATATTCTTAAATTTGGATTATACAAACATAAAATCTACTACCTATTATCAGAAAAAATAATATCATCATATGTTAATGAAAACTTTATAAACCCTTATTACTATAAAACACCCTCCTTATACAATGGACTGAAAACAGCAAAACGATACTTCCTACAACATGGTGTAACCAAAGACAACATATCCGAATTCATTAAAAAATATGATAAAAACTTGTCATTAATAGTTACTGTATCAGACCATGAACATGATTCGTTCCTAGAACCAGGATACAATTATGATGAGAATATTATTCAAACATTAGGATTTCCAAGATTTGATAAACTGGAAGATGAAAGAATAAAACAGATATTATTTGTTCCAACATGGCGTATAGAATTAGAAAATGAAACTCTATTTGTAACTTCCGATTATTATAAAAGATTAAATTCTTTCCTAAATAATAATAAATTACATAAGATCTTAAAAGAAAACAATTTTAAGTTTGTTTTTAAGCCACACCCTGAAATAGTTAAATATATTCATTTACTAGACATACCGGATTACATTGAAATTTCAGAAAGCGAATCATACCAGGAATTGTTTAAAAAGTCATCATTACTGATAACTGATTATTCTTCAGTATTCTTTGATTTTGCTTATATTAAGAAGCCTGTAATATATTATCAGAATAATGATTATCATTACAAAGAGGGCTATTTTAACTATAAAAGTATGGGTTTTGGACAAATTGTCCATGATGAAAATGAATTAATCAATTTAATTAAGCAATACATTGAAAATGATTGTATGATAGAAGATAAATATGTGGAACGAATAAATGATTTCTTCAAATACAATGACAGAAACAATTCAAAAAGAGTTTATGAATGGATATTAAATGATGATAATTAAATGATTTGTTTAATCCATTGCTTAACTTTTAATACTTTTTTTGTTATTAATAACTTCTTATTACTTTTTTTCAGATTCTTTCTAAACATTAAAGAGTTATCTGATTCAATAAGTGCTTTATAAAAGTACTGATAATCCAAAGGTAATCTCATCATATCATTTGTACTTATACTTAATTTATTGAATGTTTTTTTTGCTTTTGTGAAAAAGTCATCATAATATTTATTATCAATATTTTGTTCAATATTTCTTGTTTCATTAATAACAAATTTATAATAATTTATTTTAAACTTCTCATACAGACATTCATCATATAAGAATTCTTTAACTTCCCCAAATATTTCAAAGAATTGTAAACTTTTCTTACCACTTAATGCATTGTTTTGCCTACTATTATCCTCAGTTCTTCGATAATGATATAATACCTTCGGAGTGTATGATATTCTTTTAGCATATATCATGCTTTTTATATGAAATAAAACATCCTCGAATTGATCCTTTTCGGCAAAAGATAACGAATATTTTTTTATAAAATCCATTTTATGTAATTTTGTGCATACAATATGATATCCATTCATCACTAGGTTTATATTATTGTTATAATCAAAAGAGAATTGTCTAAAATTATTATCTTCTTTTATGACATGATATGTCCTGTTCTTGGTTTTGTTGTTTTTATAATGTTCCATGGCATTGAACATTACAAGTTCGGAATCGTTTTCCATTGCTGTTTCATATAAAGTTTCCAAAGTGTTTTCTTCTATCCAGTCATCAGAATCAAGAAATAGCACATATTTTCCTTTTGCATGTTTTAGTCCATAATTTCTTGCAGAACCTGGGCCTTCATTTTCTTTATTGTGTACTTTTAGATTATCATATTTTTGCAAGTATTTTTCAATAATACTAAGTGAGCTATCAGTTGATCCATCATTTACACATATTATTTCATATCTAGTGAATGTCTGATGAATTACTGATTTTAAACACTCATCCAAGTATTTTTCAGAATTAAATACTGGTATAATTATAGATATTTCAATGTTAGACATTTTTATTCAACAAATGTTTTATTCTACTATTTTATCACATATTGCATCTGCTATTTTGTACATACCATAATCTGTATAGTGTGCTGAATCTATACCCACATAACTATATTCTTCTTCGGAGAATAATTTTCTTTGGTTTATTATCTCAGTATTTTCACCATTTAATTTAGCATTTTTGTATGTTCTTGATACTATTTTATCAAATGAGTTAGATAATCTCCAGTCATTAAATCCTTCTGTGGTTAAAAGAATTATTTTCTTGTCTGGATGATATTTTCGTATAGTTTTATAAAAAGTTTCGTGTGTATCTTGAAGCATTTTTGCACTTGTTGCACTTCTAGTATAGTCTATTACTATGCATTGACAGTTGATTCTACCTATCATATCAGCCATACTTTTTATTCCCTTACAACAGGAGGAACTAGATAAATTTATTATTTCATTGTTCAGTTTTCTGCTTATAATGTTAGGAAAAGTGTTTCCACTTCGTGATGCTGCTGCTCCCTGTGTTACTGAGTTTCCATAAAAGATTATAGGTAACTTGTTTTCTGGGTACTTGTATGCTTCCACTGTTTTTCCTTTAAGAACACCTATCTGCATTTCTTTTATTTCTGTGAAGTTTGGTAGGTATATACATATGTTTCCATGTTCAGGTACTCTTATTGTGTTGGCAAATATATTATGACCATCCATTGGTGCAAATATATTGTTATGCTTGTATTTTCCGTCATTTTCTATATTGTATATGTCAAATCCCATGGAATTCCAGTTTAATGCTTTTTCAAAACTTTCATCTCTCTGGATATTGGCTTTGAGTATTAGTTTTTTTGAGTTGGTATGTAATCTTATAACGTTTCCACAACTAGCATTTTTAAACAAATCAAGTGAATGAGTACATGTTTTCCAATTGTTTCTTATTTCTTCCTGTGATTCAATTGGTATTTTACAGAAGTTTACTCTTTCCTGGAATGCGTTAATGTTTCCATAGACAAGGTCTGGTCGGTCAAATAAATCAAAATATTCTATGTTGTTTTCTGATATTTTATTTAATTTATTGTTAATGGATTTCAGATATTCCATTTTGTTACCTCCATTATTGTCTCTTTAAGCTTTTTGTATATTAATACGTTTGCTGCATCATTAATAAAGTTCATACTGGCAGTGCACATGTCTTCGTGGTCTTCATCATATATGTATGAAAGGTCAAGAATTGTTATTTTCTTTTCTGTAATCTCTTCCATTAAATTGTCGAATATTAATGCTCGTTTGTATAATTTCTGTTTTGGTAGGCAGTACCAGCATATTAAATGGTCACATTGTCTCAACATATGATTTACTACATTTTTAAGGTATTCATTTACTATTTCATCGTCTTGTAAGGCATAGTCTAATTCCAGTATTCCAACATTTGCATCTGAGGCTAATGGATTTTCTTCATAGTAATTGTTTATGTTTTCAAGGTAGCTTGTCCTATTGTTATATGTTAAGTCCATTATGGATAAATTCATGTTTCGTGACAAAATGTTTGAGAATTTTAGTCCTACTGTTGTGCATCCTATCCCATAGGAGTGTATTCCACCAGCTACTACTATTTTTTTATCTGATATAGTTGTGTCTAGTTGAACTGTTTTGTCCTCGGGTACTTCTATTGTTAATGTTTTTAGTTGACTGAGTATTGGACTTATTATCATTAGTTCATAGGTTTCATTGTCTTTTACATGTTTGTCAATGTTATATGTTTTCATATTGATGTTTATGTTCTTTCTTCTGCTGTAACTGTCCAGGTTATGCCATGTGTTATTATCAGGATACTTGTATAATATTAATATCCCTTGTCTAGCTGTTATTCCTACTTGGGGATAGTATCCTTTTTGTATTTTTGTTATTTCATAGGATATCCTGAATTCAGGGGAATTTAGTTTGATTTTGTAGATGGATTGATCATATTCATGATTTTTTTCTGAATTTTTATTTTTTAGTAAATCAAGTAACATTTTTATCTTGGTCCAATGTATTTATCATTATCTTAAATGGAGTAAACTATTTTTATGATTATTATAGATTATAATTAATATTTTTTTATTCAAATATTTAATTTTTTTTTCATTCATTAAAGATTAATTTAACCATACGATAAGATTAATCGTAATTTATCTTATTTTATTAATATATTTTGATAATTGTTTTAAAAAAAAGAAATTATGAGTTTTTACATGAATTTTTCATCATAACGTAAGCATCAAATAAATCTAAATCTTCTTTTGTTGTAATTTTAATATTTAATTGATTGGATTTTGATAAGTATATCTCATGACCCAAATAGAACATCAAAGTAGTGGTATGTGGTTCAACCTTATCTATTGCCCCTGTTTCTATTGCTTCTTCATATAAACTTTTTACATAGGAATACTTGAAACATTGAGGGGAATTGAATATTACAACTTTATCTCGGTCAATCCACTGTGTGGATTTTTCTCCATCATTACTTCCAAGCAGTAATACTGATGACATAGCTGGTGATGAATTTCCTTTTTCTTCACATACTCTTATTGCATCACTTATCACATCACTTGTTACAAAGGGAGATGCACCATAATGAACCATTACAATATCATCATCATCAATTTTATCCCTAAGATTATTAATTCCGTTCATTACTGAGTGTTGAAAGTCTTCTCCACCTTTTGTAATCCATTTTACCTTAGTAAGTTCATATTTTTCCACTAATTCTTTAAGGTATTCAATATGGCTTTCGATACATACTACTTCTATAGCATCTATTTCAGGATGATTTTGAAATGCTTCAATAGTATATACTAGAACAGGCTTTCCTTGTATTTCTATGAATTGTTTTGGCCTATCTGCTCCTACCCTTGAACCTACTCCCCCTGCTAAAATTATTGGAATATTCATTAAATCTCCTCGTAACTTGCTATTACTTCATCAATATTGTTAACTATATACCTATATGAGGTTAAGAAGAAAAATCCATCTTCTTCACCTACACTTCCCTTGAATAATCCCCAGCTAATCCAATATAATGCGTTTAATATGGATTGACCTAATGCATGTCTATATTCTAGTTTTGTTAATTTTCTTCCATAATATGCTTCAAGTAAGTATAATCGTGTTTCATCAGAGTAGTCATAACGTGTGAATATACTGCACACATCATTTATCGGATCGTTTATTCCAGCATATTCCCAGTCAATAAGATAGAAATCTCCTTCTTTTGTTGAGATAAAATTTGGTTCGTAAACATCATGATGACTTACAACTAAATCTATGCCATATTTTTCTCGTTCTTGTTTAACAAAGTTATCAACCATGTCAATTTTTGCAAATAATTCCTCAAATTCTTTGAATAAATTTCCTTTTGTTTTACATGCTTGTGTTATTAGTCTTTTAGATTCTGCTACATTATCAAATATCTTTGCTTCCTCAGATAATGGCATTTCATGTGTTTTATGAAGTGCATCCATAACCTGTTGTAATTGTTTTTTGTTTGACAATATGTCACATGGTACTATATTCTGTATAAAATGAGAAATTTTCCATCCACTTCTATCCATATATATTAATGATTTATCAAGACCATACTCTTTTGCCTTGTACTGAGTATAATACTCTGTTCTTCTATCAATCAGATTATCTGCTGTTCCTCCAGGATGTCTATATACATATTCATGTCCTTTGATAGAAAATTTGAATGATACATTTGTTAAACCAGCTTGTATAACTTCAATATCTTTTATATCATTTGGATGACATTCAAGTGTGTTACAAATATTTCCAATAATCTCTGAATCCACATTTAACAGAAAGTCTGAATCAAATTGTCTAAGATCATCAATATCATCGAATTCTACAAGTTCATCTACATTAAACTTTTTCATATATAATGTCAAGTCCTTAATATGGGTAGAATAGTATTCTTCCCAATACATATTTGCTATTCCAAAATTATTTATCTCCTCTTCCAAATACTGTCTAAATAATTTTGAAAATTTTTCATTTACATATGCGGGTCCTACCATTGCCATTGTATCATGACCACCAAGATAGCAACCTGTGATAATATCTGCATCAGAATAGTATATGGAAAATTGTTTGAATTTTCCTTTGTAAAAAGCACAGGACCTGTATGATTTATTGTCAGGATTTTCTTCTAAAAATGGATTTTTTAAAAAGTAATGATCTGCATAACATATATAAGTGTTTTTAAGATATTCACGTGCAACATATAATGAGTAAATATTTCCATACTTTCCATAAGTGTTGTTTACTATTAGTTTTACTTGTGGATATTTCTGTTCTAAGTAGAAGAACTTTTCTTTCATATATCCCATCACTACTATTATCTCATTAACTCCTGCTTCCAGTAGTTGTTCTATTTGTCTTTCAATTAGTATTTCTTCACGAACTATGAACAGTCCTTTTGGTTTTTCGTAACTAAATGGTGCAAATTTATCTGATTTACCTGCAGCCATAATTATAGCATTTTTTTCCATGATATCTCCCTATAAAATATTATTTTTTATGATTAAAACAATTACCATAATAATCTATTATAATAATATTTTATTAGAATTAATAAAAATAGTTTATTAGAATATTATAAAAATAATATAGAAAAAGTGTGATTATTAAATTACTTACCCCTAATTTTTTAAATAGTTGTTAAAACAAATATTCATGGAAAAATATATAATTAAGTACTTGAAAAATATTAATATTATGGAAACTAAATCATTTTGGAAAGAATATTATAAAAATAATCCAAATCCTGTAGAAGCATCAACATTTGCTCAATTTAGTATTGGTTTTTTAAAAGAAGGTAAAAGTTTAATTGAGTTAGGTTGTGGAAATGGAAGGGATAGTGTATTTTTTGCAGAAAAAAATATTAATGTTACTGCTATTGATCAAATTGATGACGAAATTAATTATCTTAACCAGAAATATGGGTCAGATAATTTAGTATTTAAAACTAGAGATTTTACAAACCTTAAAAAAGATAATAATTATGATTATGTTTATTCAAGATTTACTTTACATTCAATTACAGAGGAACGTGAAGCGAAAGTTTTTGATTGGATTGAAAGTCAATTAAATAAGAAGGGATTGTTTTTATTAGAAGTTAGAAGTATTAATGATCCAATGTTTAAAAAAGGTGAAAAACTTAGTGAAAATGAAAATGTTACTACACATTATAGAAGATATCTTAATTTTGAAGATACTAAAAAGAAGCTTAAAAAACATGGATTAACAATAGTTTATGCTTTAGAAAGTAATGGACTATCTGTTTATAAGGATGATGACCCAACATTAATAAGAATAGTTGCTAAAAAGGAATAATTAAACTTTTTATTCCTTAACTATTTCTATTTTAATCAATAATCGTGATAAGTATTTTTCTTCTTTTTCTTGGCCCATCAAATTCAACAAAGAAAATACTTTGCCATACTCCTAGACTTATTTTTCCATTGATTATGGGTAATGTTTGATTAGGTGTTGATAAGGATGCTTTTAGATGACTTTTTGCATTATTATCAATTTTATCATGAAAATAATCATCAAATGGTATTATCTGTTCATACAAGTTAATTATGTCTTTTTTAAGTCCTGATTCATCTTCATTAATTATTATAGCACTTGTTGTGTGTTTTGTTGAAATATTTACTAATCCATCTTGTATATCTTTTTCAGATATTATTTCATTTATTTTTGATGTTATGTTAATTAATTCAACTTCTTTTTTTGTGTTGATAACTATTTCTTCTTTGATAATATTCATGTTGCACCTAGAATTGTGATTCTATGTCTTCATAGTCCATTGTTCTTTCACAATAATGACATCTTAGTATAACAGGTTCCTTTGATTGTACATAGAACTTGTCTTGTATTGGTTCATTTGAATTACTAATACAATTAGGGTTTGAGCATTTGACGACATCTACAATTTCATCGGATAAATGTAGATTAAACTTGTTTACTATTTCATAGTTCCTTATGATGTTTATTGATGCTTTTGGTGCTAATAGTACTAGTTTATCCACTTCTTCTTCGGAGAGTTCTCTGCCCTCAATTTTTATGATGTCTTTTTTCCCCATATTTGATGATTCAACATTTATTGCTACCATAACTGGTGTTTCATCATCGGGTAAGTTAAGCATACTTAGTATGTTTGATGCTCGGTTCTGTTTTATATGATCAATTACTGTTCCATTTTTGATTGATTTTACTTTTAATTCTTTCTTTTCTGACATTATAATCTACCCTGTTAATTTTTTTATTTTTCTTGTTTTTATTGCTTGACCTGTGTTAAAGTCTTTTATCTCATAACTGGATAATAATGATTTTCCACATGCTAATAGTTTATCATCCTTATTTACTATTAGTACTTCATCATTTCTTCTTATTTTTTCATCACAATCTATGACGAATTTATTGAATACTGATTTTCCTTTAAGTGCATATGGTTCAGAGTCCTCTGATACCACTACCCTTAAGTTTGGACTTGGTAAATGTTTATGTAATCTGATTGCTCCAAGATCTGATAATATTAGGAAACCATCATTTGCTCTCATATTCACTATTATATCATCATCTTGGTATACATGCCTGATTTTACCTGTTTTTTTACTTTTTTCTATTTTAATTTTTTCTGGATTGTCCCCGAATAATGCATCTCCTGATCCTTTTCCAAATTGATAATCTGCGATTGTTTTAAGTCTGTCAAAGTCTGTTACTTTTGCTTCTGGCAGTTTTAGTTCTTCTTCGATTAATTTATAATCTGTCAGGTCATATTTTCCTACTACTTTTCTGTGTATGAGAATGTTTTCATATTTTTGGGAGTATTCATTGATGGCTTGTTGTATGTATTTTTTTGAGTTTTCATCAGTATTTGTTGGTGATTCGTTTTGTGCTAATGGATAGAATTCATCAAGTCCTAATGGTATTATTCCGAATGGTATATCAGCTATAACTATGTCACTTTCTGTGTAGTCTGTGTTTGTTGTTTTTGAGTAGAATGTTGGTATTTTTGGTGTGTATTTTTTGATGTATTCCTTGTTTGCATGTTTTGAGTAGGGTTTGCTTGTGCTTGGTAGTATGATGAGGTTTTTGTTTTTTGGGGTTATATTTTCTAGTTTTTCTTTGTGTCTTTGCACTTCTGATCTTGATAGTGATTCGTATCCTGTGTAGAAGAATGCTGATTTTTTGCTGCTTGGGTTTAGTTTTTCCATATCATCTGTATATTCTTGTAGTCTTCTTAGTCCGTCTAATAGGAATGGATGGGACCTGCACCTTGTTTCTACTAGTTTCATCAGTTCGCCGTCAACAATTGCTTGTCTGATTCTTCTTATTTCTGCAAAGCTTATGTGGAGGTTGTGTTCTGCTATGAGTTTTGCTCTTTGTTCTTGTGGCATTTGTCTTAGTTGGTCTGGTGTGTGTTCTGTGCATACTCTGCAACTGCATGGCATTTCTATGAGGTTTTCAAGTTTTAATGTTCCATCGGGCATCATGAACCTGTCTTTGTTTGCGTATAGTATGTATGCTGCACTGTCAAATAGGTCACATCCCATTGCTACTGCTAGGGCAAATACCATTGGATGTCCTGCTCCCATCAGGTGTCTTGGCTTGTTTTCTGGTAGTCCTCTCATAGAGTACATTACTGCATCCACTAAGTCTGCATATCGGTACATTTCCATTAATGGTACTACTGCTCCTATTGGATATATGTCTGCATCGTATTTTGATATTTCTTTTGCACAGTATTCTCTTAGGTCAGGGTATGTTGATCCTTGTACTACACTGTTTAATAGTAATTTTTTCCGTACCTTTGATGCTTCTTCTGCTCTTTCTATTGTGATTTTAAGGTCTTCTTCTGCTTCTTCTCGTTTAACATATGGTGCTGTTGGTATGTCTAGGCTTGTCCCTATATCTGTTCCTATTGCTTCTTGGAATTTTATTACTTCTTCATTGTTTATGTCTATGTCACCATATACTGATAGTTGGAATGAACCTGAATCTGTTTCTATTGTTCCTGGAAAGTCTATTAGAGAATGTACTCCATCTTTTAGTGCTTTTTCTTTTAGGTGTTCATTTTTGTATATTATATATGAGTTTGTTATTACTATTTCTGCACCGAATTGTTTTACATCAAGAGTTTGTTTTCCTGGATGAACCACGGGCATGAGATTTGGTGTTGTTACAGTACCGTGTGGTGTTTCGAATGTTCCTATTCTTGCCATTGCATCTTTATATCTTATTTCAAAATCCAAGTTATCATCATTCCTGTAAAATTTTTATTCTTATTAAAATAATTTATTAATTAAATTATCTGAAAAATAGTGTTGATTTATGAATTTATTATTTCACAAATCTTATCTGCAAGTTTAAACATTGCATAGTCTGTATAATATCCGTTGTTGAATGATATTATGTCATAATCTTCTTTTTTAAACAGTTCTCTCTGGTTTATTAGGTGTGTTTTTTCTCCCCGTGACAATGCGTTTTCGTATGTTTTCTGTATGATTTCATCATATCCTTCATATTTTTTGCTTCCGTTGAATGAAGCTGTTGTGAGGAGTATTATCTTCCTGTCAGGGTGTGCCTGCCGTATCTGTTTATAGAATTTTTCATGTCTTTCCATGAGTTCCTTCTTATCTTTTGCATCCCTAGAGTAATCGATTACTATGCTGTCACAGTCTGTCTGACCTATAATCTTTGCCATGGATGGTGTTGCCTTGCAACATCTTGTAATTGAGTAGTTTATTATGTCCCGGTTTAATTTTCTGCTGACAATATTGGGATAACTGTTTGAACTTTTTGTTGCTGATGCTCCCTGTGCCGCACTGCCCCCATAGAATATTACAGGTAATCTGTTGTCTTTAGGATAGTTGAACCGGAATATGCGTGCCTTTTCTTCAAAACCTATATACATTTCCTCTATTGTATCATAGCTTGGCAGGAATATGCATACCGAACTGTCCGCTGGTAATCTTATTGCCTCTGCAAAGCAGTTTTTTCCAGCACTTGGTGTCAGTAATGTTTTATAGTGATATTTTCCTTTTTTGTCAACTGTGTATATGCTTAATGCTGATGAGTTCCACATTACCATGTTCTTATAGTTGTATCCTCTTCTGAGTTTTATTCTGAATATCAGTTTTCTTGATGTTGTCTTGAATCTAATACGGCACCCACATGTTGATGCCTTATGGTACTCCATCAGGTACTTTGTTTTCGGATGTAATTTCATTATCTCAGTCCGTACTTCTTTAGGGTATTTGCAGAAATCTACCTTATCGGATCTGTTTGTTCCGAATACCAGTGGCGGGTATTTAAAGAGATTCAGATATTTGAAATTTTTGTCATTAATCTTTTTTAACGGATCTTTTACTGATTTTAAATATTCCATTGAGGTAATCTCCTTAATGTTTTGTCCAGCTGCTTGTATATTATTATGTTTCCAGTGTCATTAATGAAATAATCATTGTATGCACACATGTCCCTGTGTTCCTCATCATATATGTATGACAAGTCTATAATCTGGATTTCATTGTTGTAGACATAATCCTTTATTGTGTTGTTTGCTATGATTTTCTTGAATACCTTTGACTCGGGTATTGCATACCATCCTATCAGGTATTTGCATCTCTGTTTCATTATTGATATCAGCTGGGGAAGTATTTCCTCTACTGCTGATTCGTTCTGTCTGAACTGGTCAAGTTCGATTATTCCGACATCTGCTATAAGAGGATAATCATTATTATAGTAGTCAAGTACTGATTCAAGGTAGTTTTTTTCATTGTATGTTACGTGGCTTACCTCTGCATCATATTTTCTTTCCAGTATATTGGAGAACATGTTTTTAACACTTGTACATCCTATGCCGTAACTTGTTGGTCCCCCCACAACCACCATTGTCTTGTTTGGGGGTGTTGTTATTTTGCTTATATGTGAACCTTCAGGTACTTCTATTTCCAGCTGGCTGATTCTAGCAATAATCGGTACATAAATCAGTATTTCATAGTTTTCGCCTTCATCCACATAGCAGGACATGTCTATTGTTTCCCTTGGTTTTTTGAAGAAAAAATCAATATTACACCAGTTTTGTGTTCCTGTTAACCTGTACATTACTGATATACCTTCACGTGCTGTTATACCCACATGTGGAAAAAATCTTTTCTTGATATCTGTTATTTTGAAGATAATGTCAAATTCCGTGGCGTTGGTCTCGAATTTATATGCCATTGAATCTTCGGATCCCGGATTTTTTCCATCTAATAAATCTAATATAATAATTATACACCTCTGGTTAAAGTTTTGTGTTAACTTTTATTTTAATATGATTGTTAAAAGTTTACTCGGGTATTTACAATATGTCTGTCTGAATAAGATATGGGAGTTCAGTTTGTCAGAAGTTACTGTTTACTTCCCGGAATCTGTCCACGTACATTTCAAATGTTTCGTTTATTTCAGGTATTTTTCTGAAGTTTGATACCCTTCCGTGACATCTGATTGTTTTCGGTATGGTCATGTATTCCCCATAAGTATTTGTAAGATAGTAATCCACATCATTTGGTGCAGGGAATCTGTATTTTCCAAATTGAACCTCACTTAACGGGAATATTTTGTCTGTTTCAAATATTTTGAATTCATAGAGGTTCTGTTTGTATCCATATGCTCCTTCTACTCCAGGTATGATATACGGCTGTTTTTCATATGATAATCCCAGTTCCTCATAGTATGTTCCTATTACTTTATCATAGTCCAGTCCCATGTATACTGTTGACCTATCATCTCCGCGTGTCAGGTTGCTGTAGAAGTTTCTCTGTGCTGTGTTGTATCTTGTTCCGATGTTCTGTGTGTCCTGTTCTTTCATGTAGTCATATGGGAAGACATCGAGTCCTGCCATTACGTTTCCGCCAGCACGTTCCCTATCCATTACAAACAGTTGTGCGAATGAGTTGAGCTGTTTTGCATTCAGTTTTCGGTATCTGTAGTAAACGTTTATACAGTCATCCAGGCCATGTTCGTTTATTTCATCATACATTACACTTATGAGGTGATGGTAGTCCTGTCTCATCATTCCTATGTCCAGATCATCATCCCATGGTATGAAGTTTTCGTGCCGTACTGCTCCGAGTAGGTTTCCGAAGTCTATCCACCAGTTTATATCATGTTTGCGACATATGTTGTCCATGAATTTCAACAGCTGTGTGCAGAGTTCTTTTATGTTGGCGTATAATCTGTTCGGTGTCAGCTGGTAGTCGAGGAATATTGTGTTGAAAAGGTCGTTGTTTGATGATGATATTGCATCCAGTTGTCTTTCGTATCTGTTTATTGTCATTTCAAGGTATTCTATTTTTTGTGTCAAGTATTCTGTCTGGTTATACATTTTCTGGTATTTTTCGTAGTTGTTGAGGAAGTTTGAAAATACTTCGTATGATTCGAGTATTTCTTGGTTGTCATCAAAGAGTTCCCTGTTTTCGTTCATGTAATTGAAAAGTTCCATTGAGGAGTCTTTCTGGTTGTTGTATTTGAGGAGCATTATTTCGCAGTCAAGGAATTTGTTGATGAATTCATGTTCTTCAAGTGTGTTTTTTACTTTTATGTTGTCGAATATGCTTTTGAGTTTAGGGTAATAGTCAAATATTGTGCGGAACTGCAGTATTATATGAAATTTCTGTTCGTTGTCGCATTCCTTGACTATATTGACCGGTTCGTTGTGCCATGAGAGTTTATGTGTGTTCAGCTGGTCTTCCCCGTTTATCTGTATTTTTATGTAGTCCACGTATATGGGAATTCTTTTGTTGTTTATGTCCCTGTAATCCATTGCCCTAAACATGAGTTTCAGTTTTCCACTGTTTATGCACTTAATCAGATAATTATCTGTTCCGTGGTTGCTTGATATGGTGTATCCTTCCCCTTCATTGTTTTTCATCCAGGGTGCCTGTTTGATTCTGATACCCTGGTTGTATTCGAGGAATTCTATTTTGTTTGTTTCTGTTCCGTAGTTTTTTATGTCCAGTCTGTTCTGTCCCCATGCTATGAGTAATATTTTGAGTCTGGATTGGAGTGTGCTGAAGTTTATAATATTTTTTATGTATAAGTCAAACAGGGTGTTTACCTGATTTTTGAATGTGTTCAGCATTGTTAATCTGATATTTTCTAATTCTTCTGACAACATAACACCTTCCGTATTTTATTGTTATATCTGAATTATATTTTTATAGGAAATAGTATAAATAATTAATGAATTTATTCTTTTAAATGTTTTAAAAAGAGATTAAGCTGTCATTAATTGTTTAAAACAGGCAAAGTATTAATTTTATAAGTTATGAAATATTGCAGCATCGGCCAGCAAAAGAAAGGGGAGATAATATATGAAAGTTATACTTTGGTTGAGTCTATATGAAGTTTTTATCTGTTGTTTTTGATGAATTTTTTTAACTTTTTGTATGTTTTTTGGAGGTTGTTTTTAAATTCCTGCATGTAAACGTTTAATTCAGGGTAGTAATCAAATATTGTTCCTGATTCTACCTGCAGGTACATTATCTGCGCATCAAAACATTTTGTGTTGAATTTTAGGGGACTATTATGCCATGTGAGCCTGTTTTCTTCAAGAAGTACTTCGTCATTCAGTGTTATTTTTGTGTAATTTGTGTATACTGGTACTCTCTTCTGGTCATAATTGTTGAAATCTATTCCCCTGCATATTATTTCAAGGATTCCATCATGGACACATTTTATAAGTAAGGATGTGCTGGCCTGTCTGTAGGTTATTATTGACCCCTTACCCCGTTCATCAACGAACCATTTCGGAAAGGATGTCAATGCAAATCTTTCGTATTCCAGATATTTTATTGAATTTTCCTGTGATGTTCCGTTATTTTTAAAGTCAAGCCTTTTTAATCCCCATGCTTTATACAGTTTGTTTATATGTGTTAAACATTCTTCATCGTTCAGATTTTTATTATCATGTTGTTTGAACAGGTAATCTAACTGTTTTTCAAATTCTGTCAGCATAATTTTCCTGTTTTCATGTGACCGTCTATTCAATATATCACTCCTCTCTCCGTTTTATCCCGTATTACCGATAATAATTTTTATAATTCATATTTACTTATCTTGCTGAATGGTCTCCATTTAATGGATATACTTATTATTTCCTTGTTATATACTTTTTTTGAGTAGTGTATCGGTTTATCGTGCCATATTAATCTGTTTTCCTTCAGTATTTCCTGTCCGTCTACTTTGAAGCTGAGGTAGTCTATATATATCGGGAAACGTTTGTTGTTTCTGTCTCTTATGTCCAGTGTTCTGAGGTCTATTTTCAGTTTTCCTTCACTGATACATTTTATTTTGAAGGATATTTCGGATTTGTCACTTGAAAGACATACACCAACTCCTTTTTCATTGGTAAACCAGTTAGGTACTGAAAGTTTGGATGATTCGTCACTGTTATCATATATCTTTATCTGGTTGGACTGTGATCCCTCATTTTTCATATCTATTCTTACAGTATTGTACTTGTTGAGTAAGTAATTTCTTTGTACAGGTACCTCTTCAGGTGTTTTATGTGTGATGAATTTTTCAAGCCATCCAAATTCTGTTTTTATACTGTTTTTCTGACTGTATTCCACATCTTCAATTATTTTCATTACTGCTATTGAAGGATTCAATTCGATTGTATCGTATCTGTTGAATTCCGTGTATTTTTTTATTATCTGATTGTACAGATGATTTGAGTAGTGTTTGAGAAACGTGTGTTTGAATGTGTTTGAGAAGAATATTTTTCTTATGAGATTATCATATTCATTATCTTCGTTCGTGTCATCTTTTTCCTGCGCAAATATCTGTGAAGATCGGATAATAGGGCATTCCTGTCTTTTTAGTGGTACACTGTCACTGATGTTTCCTACTTTTCTGATTATTTCATTATTTATTTTTATATCACTGCAGGTTATATTTAACAGTTCAGGACTGTATCTCTGCAGGATCAGGGTATATAATTCCTGTTTATCCGCACTGATTTTCTCCAAATCCGTATCAAGAAGTGGATTTAATGTAATTATGTTTGACAGGTATCCCTCAACATTGTCTTTTAAAGTGTTTCTCAGTATTGTGTGTTCATATAGTGACTGCCTGAATTCTTGTGAATATATATTGTATTCTTTTAAGTGTTTCTGGAGTTTGTGCATGTTTCTCATAACAAATTTCTGTATTGTCCCAGCCAAATGCTTTGAATAGTACTGTGCTTCATCAGTGTATGCTTCAATCTCTTCTTCTACTGTTTCACAACTTTTGCCGTATGGGTTTGTGCTGTTTATATGGTACTGTGTTTTTTGTGATGGGTTGTGTAAGTTTATCCTGTTGTTTGTTCCTAGTTTTGTGTTGTATGATTTTTCTATGCTCAGTGGGATGTTTTTTATACTTTCTTTATGTATATTCTGAATTTTATAACCTGTTATTTCAGATAATTCCCTTATTATCAGAGATTCATTATTATCTGCTGTTATTTTTATGTTTTCTGAGTTTATGTTTGAATTTCTTATTAATGACAGTATTATGCGTGATGAGAGTGTTTCATCAATGTTTACTGTGATGGTGCTGTCCTCTTTTATTATGTTTCGTATAATGTTTATCCACCGATCATACCACTGGTCTATGCACTGTACCAGTTCCGGAGAGTGTATGTCAAGTGTCTTTTTAGTATATTCAATATGGTATGCTATTTCTCTGTTATTCTTGTTGATTCTGATGAGGGTGTCCTTTGGTATGAGTGTTATTTCATTTACTGCCATTTCATCAAAAGAGCAATGCTGTTTTGTTGTCAGGAAGTTTGCCAGATATTCCGTGTTTAGTGTTAAGGTGTGTTTTTCCTTAACATGATTAATTAACCGTGCAAATGAGTTGGATATTGCATATCTGTCATTTTCCCTGTATATGTATAATCCGTAGCTTCCCATGTTGTCCTGTGTAATTGTTATAGTGTTGTCATCACATACAATATTTACGTATGCACCGTTACCGGTTAATCTGTTTTCGGGGATTTCTCCCGTGTGTATAGTGTTTTCAGTTATTATGTAACCGTAGAGCCTGTTTTTTATTTCATCTAGTCTATCCGATTCTATTATAAAAAATTCATCATCTTGCATAAAAAAATCACTTTTACTCTTCTATAGGGTGTGGTTGTTTGATTGTTTCTCTAATTCTTTAATCTGCTGTTTTAATTCTTTGTTTTCTTTTCTTAATTTTTGCACTTCCTCTTCGAGTCTGTCCTGTTCTATTATGTCATCTACCTTTTTGAGGAAGTTTGTATAGTATTCATCAGTGTAGTGTACATGGTATTTTCCCCATTTATGGTTTCCTTCAAGGATGATGTCCTTGTCGAATTTTATTGTTTTTACATCATAATTTGCTTTTATGTAGTCTTCAAGCTGTTTGTAGTAGCGGTTGTTTATCTTGGTTTTTATATTGTAATTAGGTTCCGTGTATGTTGATCCATCAGCTCTTCTTACCGTGTTTAATGACCTAACCTCGGCTAGGATGATTTTTGTTTTTGGTGAATGCTCCCGCAGGTATTCGAAGAATTTTTTACAGTATTCTTTCCATAATTCAAAATATTTAACAGGGTTTTCAGTCATGGATAATGTTTCGATGTTTTTTAGTGTTTTATAGTAGTCTGTCTGTTCAAATCCTGTTATTCTGGTCAGTATTTTGTTGTCATTATATTTTATTATTCCACGTTCCACATCAAAATAAATGTCGAAAACAAGGTAATCAATATCGTATTCATTGAGAAGTGTTATGAATGTTTTTTCCAAGTCTTCCTTTATACACCGTGTAAGAAAGCGGTTATCCGGATTGTCAGGGAGAATCTGGAGAAGTGATTCATCAACATTCTCCTTTTTCTGCATTGTGGAGATTAAGGAATGTTTCTGATCATTTATCAGACAGTTATAACGCTGCTTATAATCGCTGTTGAATACTGTTGTAAACGGGTCTTTTGTTATGCATGATCCGTATACTGCTATGTTTATTTTCCGGTTCATATTATATATCCCACGTTAGAAGTTTCTGTTTATTTCGTCAAGTTTCCTTATATGTTCATCCATTCTGTCATATACGTTGTTATGGCGTGAAAGGTAATCATAGAATCCGTGTGCATAGATTACTTTTGGTATCTGCAGGTAGTCGTCACCGTATAATTCTGAAATGTATCTGATGTAATGATTCGGGCATGGGTATTCTCTGTTTTCAAACTGGATTTTTGTTAATGGAAATACTGTGTCATAATCATGTACGGCGAGTATTGAATCTTCAATTCCACAGATTATCCTGTTTGTTTTTGTTTTTGAAACGCCCAGTCTTTCTGATGCTTCGTTTATTACTGTTTTTCTATCCTCTCCTGCTCGGAGTCTTCCGACCATCCTATTGGTTTCTACTCTGAATACTGTTTTCAGGTCATGTACTTCTGTTTTCAAGTATTCTGTTGGGAATATGTCGATGAATGCGTAGAGATGTTTGTCAACCCAGTAGTTCAGTTTTATAAATGGAAGGAAGACATCGTCGATGGTTTTTGTCGTTGTGTTTGCTTCCATGACTCCTGTGAGGTTGTGTTCTTCTATTTCATGTCCAATTATCTGAAGGAATTTTTCATAGTCTTCGCGCATCATTTTAATATCACAGTCATCATCCCATGGTATGAATCCTTTGTGTCTTATAGCACCGAGTAATGTTCCACCATAAAGCCACCATTGCAGGTTATATTTTTTACATACATTTTCAATAAAATCTAATAGTTGCATGTTCAACTCTCTTGATTGTTTAACTAGTTTTTTAGGTTCAATTTTATTATACTTAAATAATGTATTAAATAAAAAGTTATATGAATCTATTATTTGGTTCGTTTCATTTTGTTGTTCAGCTAATTTTAGGAATAATTCTTCATTACGCTTATTTAATAATTGTACAGTTGTTTCTAATGATTTTATCTCATTTAACTGTTTTTGATTATCAAAATAATTCAAAACATCATTTATAGTAGTATCTAGGTTTTTGTTGTTAATGTTTAGCAAGTGCGCTTTTAATGCTGGAAAATAATTGTATATATTCTCCCAATTAATTTCTAGATTTATTTTTTCATCATCTTTGCATTTCATATTATACATTATAGGTTTGTCGTGCCATGCAATTTTGTTATCTTTTAGTATGTTATTATTGTTAATTGTTATTTTTGTGTAATTGAATAGTATTGGTTGTCTTTCATTTTTATTATTTTTATAGTCTCCTCCTCTAAAACTGAATTTAACATTACCTTCATTTACACAATGAAATTGTATTTTGTTGTCTAATTCTGTTAATCTGATTAAAGCTCCTTGTCCCTGTTCATCATTAAACCATCCTGGAAATTGCACCTCAGTTCCTTCAGTATAACTGAATGATGCTAATTTATTATGTTTTCCAGAGTTTTTTATATCTACACGTAATACGCCCCATGATGTTCTTAACCAATTTAATGAATGTATACAATGTGTTGTTGAAATTTTATTTTGACGATAATCATTAATAATCTCATTAAATTGTCTTTCAAACTCGGCAATCATCTTTTTGGCAGTGCCATTTTCCTGTATTGACAAAAGATTTTCCTCCAAATATTAGTTTTTTGTACTTCTTAATGGTTCTGTTAGCTTCCATGATTTTGAGTTAAGAAGATCTTTCTTAAATTTTTTTAATTTTAAATTTTCATATTGTAAATAATTAATTTCATTTATGAGATTAATTACATCTACAGTTCCTAAACTGATTTGCTTATTATCATATAATGAGTTACTATCCCTGTTTATTGGTTTCCATGTAACATGTAAATGTACTTTTTGACCATCTTCAACTTTTTTTGAATATGTATAAGGACTGTCATGCCATGCTACCATACTGCCCGAAATTATTGTTTCATCATCAATTATTATCTCAGTATAATCTATTAATAATGGCATAGTGTTTCCTAAGTTATCCCTATAATCTATGCTTCTGAAGTTAAATTCCAATATTCCTTGTTTGATACATTTAAATGTTAAATCAAGACTACCTGTGATACTTTGAATTACAGTTCCTCTTCCTTTTTTATCATTAAACCAGCCAGGTTGTGTTATTTTAGTTAAAATTTCATTATTTTTTAGGAGTAATACATCGTTTCCTATTGTACCATAATTTTTTATATCTATTCTACATTCCACATATTTACTTAGGTAATCATAGTTTTCTTCGTTTATTGTGTAATTGTATTTATAATAGTTCTCAGTGTCGTTTATTATCCAATTTAATATGTATTGGTCATTTTCAGCTAAGAGTGATGGATCAAATTCGTTGTTTTGTATCATTTCCCTGAAATTATTAGCTGTATTTTCAAGAAATTCTTTTTTGAACTGGATGTCTATTCTATCCATTGTGAAGTGGAAGTTATGGTATTTAGCATAAGTGAATGCATCCATAAATTCTGAAGAATTACCCTTATCTTCCAGAAACTTGTATATAAGTTCGTATTCTGTATCCATCGCATATACTTTTTCTTTATTTTTTACTGAAGAATTTGGGTTGTCACGTCGGTACATATAGAATGCTTCTGGAATGAACATTACTCTTTGTCCATAATAAAATGTTTTAAACCAGAACCCATTGTCTTGGTATGATGCTCCAGGGGTTTCGGAGTGTCTTATACAATTTTTTCTAAGAAAATTAGTGTTATATAATCCGGTCCATGTGTTCATTTGCATGGTATAAGCATCATGTGATTTGCTTGTCGAAATAATTTTATCATACAATTCTTCGTTTGGATCTAATTTAAAAAGTTTTTTAATGATATTTTGTCCTTCTCCAAAGAAACGGTAAAAATCACTTTTTACAAAATCTAATTTGTTTTCAGTTGCTGTTTTGTATAATGTTTTGAACATATCTTGTAGTATCCAGTCATCACTTTCTACGATAACTATGTATTCTCCACTTGCCATGTCCATACCGATGTTCATTGTATGTCCATAACCTGCATTATCCTTATCAATTATTTTTACTCTGTCATCACGTGCTGCATAATCTAATAATATATTTAAGGAGTTATCTGTTGATCCATCATTAACACATATTATTTCAATTTCTTTTAATGATTGGCTGATAACACTATCTAAACATTGGGGTAAGTATGTTTCTACATTAAAAATAGGTATAACTACAGATACTTTTATATCTTCATTATTCTTATCAAAGTTAATTAATTGTCGTATTTTAACCTTGTCATGCGTTTTCTGTTTTTCTGTTTCAAATTCTTCATAAACCATAAAATCACATAATACACAAGTTTGTGTTAAAAAAATATTGGTTATATATATGTTTTTACTAATTATTAAAATTGGTTATATAATTAATCGCATAGTTTATAAATAAAAAAGAATTTCTAAATTTAATTATTATGATTATTTATGCAATAATTTTTTAAATGTTTGAAAGTAATCTTAAAGGTTTAGTGATAGTCCAACTTATTGAATTAGCCATTAACTTATTTTCATTCTTTAATTTGACATTTTCCTTTTTAATTTAATCAAATTCAAGCGATATTTCTTTTTTATCATAACTAATTTCTTAAATTAATTTTTCTTTTTGATACAATTGCATTTTCAGATTGTTATTTTCAGAACTAATGGAATCTTTTTTTTAATTTAAGTTTAATATTTTCATTTTTTAAAGTATCTATTATACTCTTATATCTTTTTTGAACACTTCCATTAACTGAATTTGAATCTTCTATTAAAGATATTTCATGAATCAAGTCTTCCTTATTTAAATCATTATCTATGAGGTTTAATTGATTAATTTTTTTGTTAATTTCATCATATTTAACAATATTTAATATTTTCCTATAAGAATATTGGTAATATTCTTTTGAATAATGAACTTTACCTGGACACCAAATATGATTTTTATCAAGACTGGTCTCTTCAAAATCAACAAAACTCACATCAAAATTTCCACAACATAATCCTCTAAAATATCCAAAGACTTATTGATAGGATTATCTCTATTCACAAAACCCTCAACAGAACCATCATCCAAAGTTCGATACTCCATAAGACGAACACTGACTAAAATAATCTTAGTTTCTGGATAATTTTCTTTCATATAATTAAAAAAAAATGGAGAAAACTTTTTAATAAACTCATATACTCTGCTATGTTATCGGATGGTGTTACAACCCTTTTTTCATGAAGATTATTATAAAAATTAGTACATTGTAAATGCCAATAATTATTTCTTATAATACCTTTTTCAGTAATTAATACCTCAAAAAAATGCATCTAAAAAAAGTCCATAACCATATATTGTATATCCTTATTCAGGAGATCATAAATTTTTGAGTTATATCACCATACATACAATTAATATTATGTTCACTATATTCTGTTTCTTTAGAAATAATCAAATCTTCACGATTTACATCAATTGGTTTTTGTGATAAACTAATTAAAGATGTTCTTGCAATAATAAATAATATTTCAAAATCTTCCCAATATTTCTAATTATGAAGTGAACTAAAAATATCATCAGACACAACAACCCATTACACCAATTTTTATTACCATTCCATCACCTAAAATTATTATGGATCTATTTTCAGTATTTTATGAATTAAAACATACATTTACAATATCTTTTTATTAATCTTATTAAAAGAAAACAATATCTATTTAAACTCAATTTAAATTTCAATAATTAAATTTTAATTATCATTATCCCTAAACTTATTTACTTAAAATTTGCCTAGCATATTTTTTCAATTCATTAATTTAATAAGTTTCAAAAAAATAAAAATATTTTAATATAATAAATAATGTTAGTACTTATTAATAAAATTGATTACTGACATACAGAATGTTTTATTATTTCAAAACGCTGAGAAACCAAATTTATTTTATTTAAAGATGAAAAGAAAGATAAAAAGTAATGTATAAAAACTTCAAATATTTAAACTAAAAAAGACATACATAAATAATGTATATAAAAATTATAATGGAATACTTTATATGAATAAAAAATTAATAATTGGAATATTAATCTTTTTAATACTACTAATCATAGGCTTTGTCATAATAGTCGATATGAACAAGGCAGATGCTGAAGTTCCAAGTATTAATACCCATTTACAAACAGCAAACACAGAATACAACAACGCTGTAACATACCTTAACTCAAAAAATTATTCACAAGCAACAGAACACATAAACACATCATACACAGAATATGTGCAAGCACAAACCAGAGCACAAAATGCACTAAAAAAAGCAACACGAAACAACCAAAGCATACAAATACAATACTTCAACCTCACACTTACAGAAATAGAATACAAAATAAATGCAACACTAGACCTCTACAACGGACTGACGACAGTTAACAACAGTCCATCACAAGCAACACAATACTTTACAAACTCCCATAAAAACATGGTAAATGCCACAGAATATTCAGATAAACGTAAACTATTAGAAGAACAATATCCAGACAAATTTACAAAATGAATGGAAAAAGAAATCTTCCAATGGAAGATAAAGGAGACATAATACAATGGCAAAAGAAATCAATACATCACAACCAATCGTGTATGTATTAAATCCATCATGTCAAATAGAAGACCTAGAAATAGGAAGTGACTATGAAGGAGTAATCACCAGAGTAGAAAAATACGGATTCTTCGTCAGCCTAAGTAAAAGCGTATATGGACTACTAAGAACACGAAACCCAAAAGAAAAAGTAGGAAACAAAATAGTAGTCAAAATAAGCGAAATCAAACCACACAAAGGAAAAATGGACGTAGACCTAACATACTCAAAAACAAAATACGGTGACAACTACGAAAAAATAAAAGTCAAAAGAAACGTGAAAAGAACAAGAATAGCCGACCTATCCGAAGACAACCTAGGACGAAACGTAGCAATACAAGGAGAAATAATACAAATACAACAAACAAGTGGACCAACAATATTCACAGTACGAGACGAAACAGACATCACATGGGCAGCAGCATTCAACGAACCAGGAGTACGAATGTACCCAGAACTAGAAGTAGAAGACACAGTAGAAATACTGGGAGAAGTCTCATTACACGGAGGAAAAATACAAATAGAATCCGAAAACATAGAAAAACTAGAAGGACAAGAAGAAGAAAAATTCAAACAACTAGTCTTCGAAGCAATGGACAAAAAAGCAGAACCAGAAGACACAAGCGTAATGGTCGAAAGTGAAATACTAGACCTACTAAGACCAAAACTAGCATTAGCCGCAAAAGCAATAAGAAGAGCAGTATTAGACGGAAGATCAATACTAGTAAGACACCATGCAGACGCAGACGGAATATGCGCAGGAGTAGCAGTAGAACAAGCAGTAATACCATTACTACGAGAAGAAAGCAACGACGCAGACGCAGAATGGCACTTCTTCAAAAGATCACCAAGTAAAGCACCATTCTACGAACTAGAAGACGTAGTGAAAGACCTATCATATGCACTAGAAGATGCTGAAAGACATGGACAAAAACTACCACTACTAGTACTACTAGACAACGGATCAACAGAAGAAGACGTAGCAGCACTAAGACACTCAAAAGTATATGGAATAGAATCCATAGTAGTAGACCACCACTATCCAGGAGAAGTAGAAAACGGAAAAGCACTAATTGACAACTACGTAGACATACATGTAAACCCATACTTAGTCGGAGGAGACTCACAACTAACCGCAGGAGCACTAGCAGTAGAACTAGCAGGAATGATAAACCCAGACATAAGACCAACAATAAGACACTTCCCAGGAATAGCAGCAGTAGGAGACCATGCAGAATGCAGTGAAGTAGACCAATACCTAAAAATAGCAGAAGAAGAAGGATACACAAGAGAAGACCTAGATAAAGTAGCAACATGCGTAGACTTCGAAGCATACTTCCTAAGATTCATGAACGGAAGAGGAGTCATGAACACAATACTAGGACTAGAAGACAAAGAAAGACAAGAAGAACTACTCGACGTACTAATGAGCGAATCAGACAAAAGAGTAGAAACACAACTAAAAGCCGCACTACCAAACGTAGAAACAACATACTTCGACAACGGAATACAACTAAACAGACTAGACGTAGAAAAATACGCACACAAATTCACATACCCAGCACCAGGAAAAACAACAGGATACGTACACGACAAACTAGTACAAGAAAAAAGCGAAGAAGAACCAATAATGACACTAGCAAACGGACCAGACTTCGCAGTACTAAGAGCAACAGAAACAATCAAAAACGACTACGAATTCAACCTCAACAACATAATAACAAAAATACAAGAAGAAATACCCCAAGCAGGAGCAGACGGAGGAGGACACGAAGTAGCAGGATCACTAAAATTCGTAGAAGGACTACAAGAAGAAGTACTGACACTATTCATAGAAGAAGTAAAAAAACTAGAAAAACAATAATAACCCCCTTCAAACAATTTCCTCTCTTTTTAGAATTATACTCATATCAAATTTTTAAAAAAAAAATATTCAAACCAGACTTTAACAAGTGTAGAACTATTTTATCAACATCAATCATTTAAAAAAAAATCAATAACTTATTTTAAGAAAAAAAATAATTGAAAATATAAAGAAAACTAAGTAACAATTCCATATAAATTAAAAACTATAAGTATTTAACTTGTCAATACATAATAATTATTATGGAGTTCGAAGAATTAGAAAAAAAGTATGTTGAGTTGAATTCACGCTTGAATAAAATGGAAAAAAATAATAATAGAATATTAAATTCATACAATGATTTATTTAATTCTATTTTCATAGATTATGAATTAAAACCTAAGGGGTTATTAAAATGTAGGTTAGATTTACTAACAGAAATGTTAACATTTATAGATAAAATTTGTAAAAAACATGACATCAAATGGTGGTTAAACTATGGTACATTACTAGGTGCATATAGACACAGTTCTTTCATCCCATGGGATGATGATGTTGATATAAGTATGACTCGTAAAGATTTTAATAAATTTCTTAAAATAATTAATGATGAAATCAATGAAAATAATTTAGATGATTGTTTATATTTATTAAACGGATATCTTGTTGAAAAAGATTTTATTATATCATTCCCTTCTTTAATTTGCCGTCTACCATCTTCAATTAAGGAAAACGCATTGAAGTTTAATGTATATAATTTAGGTTTTATTGATATTTTTCCGTTTGATTATGCTGTTAATTCTGAAAAAATTAATGATCAAATATATACTGATTTTCGAGATGAATTTTATGTAAAGTCTATTAAAGGAATACCAAAAACAGAATTAATCAATGAATACTATGACAAATTAGATTTATCTTTAAATGAAACAAATATAATAATTCCTGGTTTTGACGGAGTACATGGATTAAATTGTGATTATAATTTAATTAAATATAAAACAGAAGATATATTTCCATTGAAAACTATTTCATTTAATAACAGAAAGTATTATTGTCCTAATAATACTAAAGAATATCTTGAGAAAATGTACGGAAAAAGTTTTATGAAAGTTCCAAAAATCATCCATCATCATAATGCACTTTCTAATTCTAGATTGATAGAACACATATCTGAATGTTATGAAGAGCAAATTAGCAAATTAAAATTGTTTAATAGTTCTAAAATATGTAATGATGTAGAAGAAAAGGGAAATAAAACAAAAAAAGGAAATCTTTTAAATAAAATTTGGAATAAATAAATAATTAATCAGTTAACTGTACATTAATTAGTTTACTTTAAATTCAATGATATTTTAATTTTTATTTTCTTTTAAAGCATTAATAAACTCGTTTTTTAGTAATATAATTTCATCGTCTTTTTTCTTAATGTCTTCCTTCAAAGACAAAATTACCTCATCCCTACTTTTCAAATCCTCCTTCAAAGACAAAATATCACTACGATTAGACGAAATAACCTCATCCCTATTCTTCAAATCCTCCTTCAAAGACAAAATATCACTACGATTAGACGAAATAACCTCATCCCTACTTTTCAAATCCTCCTTCAAAGACAAAATATCACTACGATTAGACGAAATAACCTCATCCCTATTCTTCAAATCCTCCTTCAAAGACAAAATATCACTACGATTAGACGAAATAACCTCATCCCTACTTTTCAAATCCTCCTTCAAAGACAAAATATCACTACGATTAGACGAAATAACCTCATCCCTATTCTTCAAATCCTCCTTCAAAGACAAAATATCACTACGATTAGACGAAATAACCTCATCCCTATTCTTCAAATCCTCCTTCAATTCTTTGATATTTTTTTCATTTGATGAAATTATGTTTTTGTTTGTGTTAAGAATTTTATTTTTAATATTTAGTTCTTTTTTTAATTTTTTATTTTCTGAGAAAATTTGATTTATATTTAAATCTTTATCTGAAGTTTTTTCTTTGATTTTTAATTGTTTAATTTCTATTTCGCAGGTATAATCTGTGTTTAATGTTACTGGTTTTATGAGTAATGAGTCTATTAGTGCTTCTTTGGGTATTATTAGATAATGGTTAATATTTTCATTTTTATAATAGTATAATGATAATGTATTTTTTTCACAATAATCTTCTGTTAATGTTTTGTAATATATTTTTAAACAATTCATATTGTTGGTTTTTAGTGAAATATTTATTATTGCTTGATTTTGTTCTTCTTTTTCTTCAATATTTTCTAGGTATATTTTTGATTCTTTAGATAAATTTTTTAGTATTAGATAATTATTTCTTTTTTTAATACACATTTCTTCTAAATGGGGTGTGTCATTTTTTAGGTCATATAATGTGATTTCAGAGTCATTGAATACTTTTTCATAATTGTTTTTGAATTTAATGGTATTAATGTTATCAATGGTATCTGTTTCTATTATACTCCTATCTTGGAACCATGGTTTTGGTGTGACAATTATTTTATTCTTATTTTCGCTTAAAAATGATCCCCACCAACTATAGGTACTATTTGCGATAATGAAATGTTTACAAGAAGACATTAATTTAAGAAGTTCAGCATATCCTCTGCTATATGAGTCTATTTTTTCATTAAAATAAATGTGTTTTATAGGTGAATTAAAGCTTAAGTTTGATTTTACCCATTCATGATCTTCTGTAAAAATGAAAAATTTTGGATTATCTAATTTTTTTTCAAAAAATTTTATTGCTTTTTCATAATATTCTGAACTACAAAGTCCAAAATTTATTATATTTTCATAATCTCCATGTCTAATATGAATTGCTACTGAATCATATTTTTGCATATCTTTTATGATTTTTTGATATTTATCTGAAATAGGAAGGTTATACTTTAAATTCTCATGAATAATCTTATTATTTTTTTTAAAAAAGTTTTCTGTTATTATGCTGCTTTTATTATTCTTTATTTGTTGTTGGAAATATCCGTCAAAAAAAGCAGGTAATTCTAAATCTTTAATTTTTTCAATAATTTCATAGTCATAAAAAGTTTCTGGAAACAAATCTTTTATGCCTTCTTCATATTTTACTATATTTGATTGTGGTAGATAATTCATACTTACTGAAGTTTTTTCTGCAAATGGATAATAACCAACTATTCCTTTAATATTATATGCATTTAAACCATAAATAACATGTTTTCTTGGTTCATTATGTGAAAAATAGGAAATGTCTAAAAATAATTCAACATGTAATGAATGAGCTAATGAACATGCAAAAGCATATTGAAATAATTGATTTCCTAAACCACCTTTTAATTTAATAATTATCATAATATCACTTTATTTCCAATTGTTTAATAATTTCTTTTTTTGTTAAATTAATATCATAATTAGGATTAGGTTTTCTTTTTTCGTTATGTCCATGGCATACATAATGTGTTTCGGGAGTAAATAGTTTACACCATTTATTTCTGGAAATGTCTGAATTTTTATTTAAGTAATATCCTGTATTGAACCAATTATTATCCTGTAATAATGAGTATAATTTAAAATTTGTTAGTATATTTTCATGTTTATAAATAATGTATAAGTAAGGTAAAAACAAAAGTAATTTCTTTTTAATTTTGCTTTTTAATTTATAATATTCTAATGTTGTTTTTTTATGAGCATATCTTTCATCAATATCCGTGAAAATTTTATGTGTGTTATGTTTATTCGTTTTAAGTTTATTTAAAACCGTATAATTGGATTTATATTGATTATTTTCTAATTTATTTAGTTCTTTTAGTAAATTATTTTTTTTATTTTCTGTTTCATTTAATAAAATTATTTTTGATTCATCATTTATCTTATTCCAATAATAATTTTTATGAGATTCTTTCCATTGTTTAAAAAAATTATTGGACTTATCATACTTTGGTAAAGTTATTTCATATGAATTTAGATTAAATGAATTAGTGATGTTGTCATTATATTCATTGATTATTCCATAATCTCTGTTTGTTTCAATATTTTCTCTGTTTATTATATAAGACACTAGATCAGATTCATCTTTTAATATTTTATTTTTCCACAGTTTATTAATTAGATTATTTGCAGTATTTTTAGAAGAGTTAATATATGAATTATCTGAAATACTAATTCTTTTATTTTTTAGATTAAGTTGTTTATTAGAAATTTCAAGATCAGAATAATTTATTTGGATATTTTTTCTATTAATTTTAGAGTTAATATCAATTTCAACTAAAATAATGTCATAATTATTTTTTCTTAACAATTCATATTTTTTCATGACATTGTCTAACTTTGTTTTTTTCTCTTTTTTATTAATTAATAAATAATATATTAAATCAGTTTCTAACTTTTTATTTTCATCTAAGTAATATTTCATTTGTTCTGAAACATTTATAGCGTTAATTAGTTTGTTATTTAAAATTAATTTAAATAAATTCTCATAATTTTTAAATGGTTTTAATTTTCCATTATTCATAAATACTTTATATAAATTTCGGGCATTTGATAGAAATTCTAATTTATCTGATTTGGATAGAGTACTATGTACAAATTGAATAGATCCGAAATATAAATGCATTGAAGCAATCCAACCTAACTTATTATCAAAATTGTTTAATAAATGGAATAATTTCCTATATGCATAAATATAACCGATTAACATTTTATTATTACGGATTGATGTTACAGACATGGATTCATTTTCATCTGTTCGAGTATCATAATATACTATGTTTTCATCAATGTACATTATCCCATTAGCATTTATTAATGCTTTATAAACAAAATATAAATCTTCAGCTGGCACATATTCTAAAAATTCTATTTTATTATTAATTAAAAATGATCTCTTAAATATTTTTGTCCAAACCGCAGGTGATAATTTTAATAAACTTGTATTTTCTCTAATATTTTGAATTTTATAAGTTCCATAATGTATATTCATATAATTTTCAAAGTTTTCGGCTTTTATTCGTGTATTATTTTTTTTAATAGTAAAATTACCTGAAACCATATCCACATTATTACTAATCATATTCACATATAATAATTCACATGCATCTTCGTAATACGTGTCATCAGGATCTAAAAACATGACATATTTAGATGTTGCATATGTTATTCCTAGGTTACGTGGTTTTCCTCCAACTCCACTATTTTCATCTAGTTTGTAATATTTAATGTTTGAATATTTTTTCATTAAATTTTTTATAATATTAGCACTATTATCTGTTGAACAATCATCAACAAATATTATTTCAAGATTTGAAAAACCTATTGTTTGATTTAACAAGGAATCAAATGCTGAATTAATAGTTTTTTCAACATTATATACTGGTAAAATTACTGAAATCTTATACATTATTATCCTCTTTTAAAATGTTAATTAATTGTTCTTTAGTTAAATTATTTTTATAATCATGATTTGGTAATCGTTTTTCATAAAATCCATGACAAACATAATGTAATTCAATCGTTAAATATTCACACCATTTCTTACGGGAAATATCTTGATTTTTATCTAAATAATATCCTATATTAAACCAAGGATTATCTTGTAATTTATAATATAATTTAAATGTTGAAATTATATCCTTATGACAGTACAGAATATATAAAAATGGAAGGAAGAATAAAATTTTTCTTTTAAACTTACTGTTTACTTGATAATATTTTATAGTAGTGTTTATATGTTCCGTATCTTGATGAATAATATTTATATTATGATTTTCTTGTTCAATTTCATGTTTTAATAAATTAATATTTTTATTTAATTGAATATTATCCCGTTTTATTTTTAATTTAGATTCGTTTAAATTATTTTCTAATTCGTTTATTCTAGTCCTGTTTTCATTTAAATCCGTTAATAGCTTATATTTTTTTAGTGTATTGATTGCATAAGTTTTCTGAAAAACATTTGCCCATTTAGTATAAATTTTATCTGAGGAATAATTTTCCATTATATTTTCCCTTGCCTTGATACCCATAGTCTCTGATAATTCCGGATGTTTAGATAGATACAATATCTTTTCAGATAATTCATCTATATCATATTGTTTTACAATAAATCCATCAACATTATTAGTAATTACATCCCTTGGCCCAAAATTTATATCATAACTAATTACAGGTACTTTATTCATCATAGATTCAATGATAACCATTGGCATACCTTCAATATCCGAAACTAGCAATGTAGCTATGGATGTTCTTATTTCTTCGGATACATTTTCAATATGTCCCTTAAAGAAAACATTATTTTCTAAATGTAATTCTTTAATTAATTTTTTAAGTTTTTCATATTCTTTAATTTCATCATCTGTTAAAGATCTTCCATAAATACATAAAAAAACATCAGGATCTACTTGAGTAACTTGTGCAAATGCTTGAATTAGATCAGATAAATTTTTTTCACTCGCAATTCTTGCAAAAATTGAAAATTTTTTATTATTTTTAGGAATATTCATCTGGTCTAATTCTATTATTTCCTTAAAATCTAATGTATTCGGAATAACGAATATGTTATCTGTTTTAAATTCTTTAATTAAATCTTTTTGTTCTGAATTAGTAAGAGTTATTAATGAATCTAATTTTTTAATATTTTTTAATATTGAAATTTCCCTCATCTTACTTCCATAACAATGAGATTCTAAATAAGGATTAGAATGCAGATTTCCAATAGTATATGCTACTTCACCAGATACATTTTCAATACTAGGTATCGGACCAGAACAATCATTTACTAAAAATGGTTTATTTGAAGAACTTAAACAGTAATATTCTAATAAATAACCAAATAATTCTTGTATACTTTTGAAGTAAATTTCTGATTTATTATTCTTGTTTTTCAAAATGAAATTAGGACCTTTATGATGATGAATAGTTAAAAAGTTAAATCCATCATTACCATAAAAACGTTCAAAAAGTATATAATTTGATTTATGATACTCGTTCCTAATTCTTAATGTATCCCCTATATATAATTCGGATTTAAGAATTTTTTTATTAAAATCTTTTGAAATACTTAATTCTTCCAGGTTTGTTGGAATTGGTGCTGTATTAAGTTTTTTAATTACAGTTATTTCATTATCTTCAAAGTCATTTAAGTCATAATAATAGTATATTTCTGAATCATCTTGTGTATCAATAGATTCAATTATGTAATCGTTAATGAAATTGACTTTTTTACTTTTATTGATTAAGTTATACTCATCTGATTGGTATGTATCATTTTTATCTGTAGAATTTTTTTTATATAAATAATCAAAAATATTAAATAACTTTAGATTTTCATCTAAATAACCCAACTTACGAAAGTTTTTTTCAATAAAATTATAATCATGAAATTTTTCTAATATATTATGGTTCACATACGGTTCTAAATTAATTAGTGTAATGTTAAGGTTTTGATTAACTAATATATTCGCTCTATTGAAAATTGCTTTAGCCATTCCACCTATTTCATACTCTAATCCATAAAAAACAAATATTATTTCCCTATTATCTAAATTAATTAACTCAACAGTATCTTCAGTAATTATATTTTTTAATAAAAGGGATACTTCAACTGATTCATTTATTAATCTTTGTTTGATTAATCTTAAAAATAAATTATATTTATCATACCTCTTATCCAATTTATCCACAAAATTTTCAAAAAAAGTACTTCCATAAATAATTATATCAAATCTTTCTCTTTTACTTAAATCACTTTTAATAAAGTTCTCAATATAATTAATTAATTCATAAGTTAAACAATCTAAAAAATTTGGATCTTCATTATTAATTAAGTCAGATAAATAATTAAATGTATCAATTTTACTCAAATAATAAGAAAAATCATTGGATCTATTTTTTAAGCCATGTTTAAGAAGAATTTTATTTAAATAACTAATATTGTCACTGTGTAATAAAGTTTCTATAATGAATACGAAGTTATAATCCAATAATGACCTAAATTGGATATTATTATCTATTAATAACTTTCGTTTGAAAAGATAGGATCCTAAAATTGTATGATTTGATATCAAATCCATATTATTTATATTTAATTCAGAATTTTTATTTGATGAGGAGAATATTTTATTTGGAATATATTCATTTTTATTTACGTTTATATAATCATACACTAAAATATCATTACCCTTATTTTTTATACTAGAAATCATTAAATTAATAGAATAATTAAATAGAGTATCATTTAAATCATGAAAAAATAAATAAGATCCTTTTGCATTATTTAATGCTTGATTATAACCATTAAAAGAATCTTTAGAATTAATTAAGTTAATATTTAAATAAAATAAGTCCCTTTTATTAAGATTAGCATATGCTAAATCATTATTAATAATGAATTCTATTTTTTCTAAATCATTTTTATCATTATTTTCTAGGATTGATTCAATAATATTTTTAATTTTTTCATCATCATTTCCCATTAATATTATAGATAAATCATACAATTAAATAACCTCTTATTTAATTAATTTTAAAATAATCAAACCAAATAAAAAAAAATATTAAATAATTACAGAAAAAACATTCTTTTAAAAAATAAATTATTTTCCTTTAAATTAATAATATATTATAAAATTATTAGTTTTTATTTCATTTCGTTATATTAAGCTATAACGAACAATTTCTTTAAAATATTTACTAATATATCATTTATCAAAATAAATATATAATATTATGTATTTTAAATAACTTCTTTTGATAATATTTTAGCTATTTTTCATGTTATTACTAACAAACAAATTATGTAATCTTAATTTTATGTGGTAATAATTAAATATTATTTGTCTATTTATATCTCATCGAAATGTTATTTAAAAAATATTTTATTCCCTATTTAAACTTATACTTTAAGATAAATATTAAAAGATTGTATGAACTGTTTTTGAAGGATAAATATCTTTTAATTTTTTAATTAAATTAATATGTTATATCAATTTTTTTTTTGAAATTAATTAAAATTATTTAATTTAATGAAATTTAACAATGTTTCGTATTTATTTATTTCGTTATAGCTTAATATAACAAATTATATACTGAACAAAGAGATTTAATCAATAGTTTATTTTAGTATGAAATTTTTCTATATTATATTAAAATTATAAAAAAACGATGCATTTGTTATAGTATATATAACTAACTTCTAAAAACATTTTAATTATTAATCGTGGTGATTTTCATTAATTTTGAGGATATACCTTCAAATAACAGTATTCCATTTAAATTTTCAATTATAATGAGTGTTTATAATTCTGAAAACTATTTAGATAAATCAATTGATTCTATTTTAAATCAGACCATTGGTTTTGTAAACAATGTCCAATTAATTATAGTGAACGATGGAAGTACAGATTCTTCACAAAATATAATAGATTACTATAAAAAATTATACCCAGACAATATTGTAACAATAAAACAAGAAAATCAAGGACAATCAAATGCAAGAAATCAGGGCCTAAAATACATTAAGGGAGAATATATAAATTTTTTAGATAGTGATGATTACTTGTCTGAAAACTGTCTAGAAGAAGTGTATAATACTTTTAATAGTACAAATGTGGATTTAGTTTCAATCAAAAAAATTTATTTTGAACAAGAAAACAGAGAAAATATTGTAAATAAAAAATATTTAAACAAAGTATTCAATTTAAAAGAGGAGTATCCTTATCCAGTTACTTCTGTAACAAATACATTTTTCAACTCAGCAAAAATAGAAAAAAATAACATTACATTTAACGAAAATTTAAATTTTTCAGAAGATTTTTTATTCGTAAATACTTATTTATTGTATAATAGCAATGTTTGTTTTATAAATCAAGCAAAGTATTATTACAGAAAACATATGGACTTTTTAGGAATTTCTGATAGCATAATATTTGATAAAAAGTATTATTCTAAAAGATTTGATGAATGTCATTTAAAATTATTAGATAAATGTTTAAATGAATTTAAAAATGTTCCAACATTCATTCAAGAAAACATTTTATATGATTTAAAGGAATTCATTTTAAATGCAAATTTAAATTATTTATTAAACAATTTTCCACAAATATATAATAACATTAAAAAAATTCTAGAACATATCGATGAAAAAAATTTAATAAAAACAGAATATATAAATGAAGATTTCATAAATCTGTTTAAAAATATCAAATTTAATGAATATAATTCTATTGACAATACTCATTTAAAGAAAATAATTAATAATAATCAAAAGTATAACGAAAATATCAAAGTCTCCATAATTATCCCAGTATATAATGTTGAAAAATACTTAGACGAATGCTTAAAAAGTGTTATAAATCAAACATTAAAAGAAATAGAAATAATTTGTATTGATGACGGATCAACAGACAATTCTTTAAAAATTATTGAGAAATATGCTAAAGAAGATTCTAGAATAAAAATTATTTCAAAGAAAAATGAAGGTCAAGCAATTGCTCGAAATTTAGGTATTGATCATGCAATTGGAAAATATATAGGTTTTGTAGACAGTGATGATTTCATTGATAAAGATATGTTTAAAAAGTTATATGAAAAAGCTATACAAAAAGATTTAGATATTGTAATGTGTGCTGTTAAGACATATGATGATATTACTAAAAAGGAAAATACAAATGATTGGTATTATTCTTTAAAATGTTTTGATAACTTTAAAAAACCAGTTTTTAATCATTGGCACACCTTAGAATTTACTAATGAAATATCAGTTACCCCTATTAATAAATTATATAATAAAAATTTTTTATTAAACAAGAATATTAAATTTCCAGAAAATATAATATTTGAAGATGAAGTATTTTTCTATAATATATATTTAAATGCTATTAGAATGTCAGTAATTGAAGAACCATTATATACATATCGAATTAATCGATATGGATCTACTGTAACATCTAATTCAGACAATAATTATAAAGACATTGTAAAAGTTTTTAAACATATTAGAGACATTTTCATTAAAAAAGATCGTTTAAAAATATATAAAAAACAATTATATAATAAAATGATTAATGGTTGTTTAACAAGATATTCACAGACTGCACCCAAATATAAATCAGAATTTTGGGAACTTCTTAAAGAAGATTTTAGTAGCATTATATCCTTCAACAAAACAGATGAAGATGAATATAAACTAAATATAAATGAATTAGATATTAAAATTAGAAATAGAACAAAAAAATTATTATTATCCAATACTTATGAAACATTTAAAGAAAAAGATTCATTTAAAGAGTTCACAGTAGTTATGCCCATTTATAATACTGAAAAATATTTAGATGATGCGATTCAATCCATAATAACACAATCAATTGGTTTTGTACATAATGTACAATTAATTTTAGTAAACGATGGAAGTACTGATTCATCCCAAGAAATTATTGATAAATATCAACAGTTATATCCAGATAATATATTATCATTAAAACAAGAAAACCAAGGGCAATCAAGTGCAAGAAATTATGGATTAAACCATGTTAAAGGAAAATATGTTAATTTTTTAGATAGTGATGATTATTTAAGTTATAATTGTTTCAAAGATGTTTATAATTTCTTTGAAAAGCATTCTGATGAAACAGATGTTGTCGCACTCCCCTTATATCAATTTGGAAGAACCAACTCTCCTCACATATTAAATTATAAATTTAAGAAAGAAAGAGTAATTGATCTTTTAAAAGAACCAAACAATCCCCAATTAACTATATCTTCAACATTTATTAAATCGGAAATGTTTGAAAATATTAGATTTAAGACAGGATTTATGGGTTCTGAAGATGCAAATGTAATAAACAAAATATTATTAAATAAAAAAACATTGGGTGTCATTAATTCATCAAAATATTTCTATAGAAGAAGAGAAAATGAAAAATCAACATTGGATACTATGGGAAACAATTTTTTACATTATACTCCTAGACTAAAATATCATTTTTTAGATTTAATTAAATATTGTTTAGACTATGAGTTACATATACCATATTTCATTCAATACATGATGGCGTATGATATTCAATGGATTTTAAATATATCAGACATAAATGTATTTAAAGATGATATGGAACATGAAGAATTTTTATATTATTTAAATATAATCTTAAATTATATAGAAAATGAAGTTATTCTAAATAATTTTAATATTAAAAACAAAGATTTAAAAAAATTTTTTTATACTCTAAAAAATGGACAAAAAATTATTATCGAAAATAATAATGTTAAACTTAAAACAAACAAAATTGTTTTAGATCAATTAAAAACTCATCAAATTTGGTTAGATATAATAGAAATCAAGGAATCAAAATTACTAATTTCAGGATTATTTAATTCATATTTTAATCGGGAACATCTTTCAATATCTGCTATAAAAAATAATCAAGAAAGGTATATATCAAAACCTATTTTTTATACATTACGTAAAGATAAAAAATTTTTATCAAAAATATGGAAATATAACTCAAGTTTTGAAATAGAAATACCTTTAGACTCTGCTGAAATTAATAGTGTAAATCTAGAATTGAATTATCATAAAAATAAGAATAAAAAAGATTTTTCAAAAGATAATTTAAAAACTGTAAATGTAGGTATTAACTTTAATAAATTTTGTAATATATCAAAATATAATAAGTATTCAATTTATCAAGATACTATATTAACATATGAAAATAATTCTTTCAAAATATATCCTTATTCATATAAAAAATTAGTAAAATTAGAAAAAGATACATTAAAACAATTTAAAAATAATGATAATCCTGTATTTAAACATACTTATAAACTAAGACTTATCTATTTACTATTGTTCCCTATAATTAAATATTTTAAATATTTGAAAAATATATGGATTTTTATGGATAGAATAAATCTAGCTGGAGATAATTCTGAAGCATTATTTAATTATGCTATTAATCAAAAGGATAACATAATGAAATTTTATGTAATTAGTGAAAATAGTGAAGATTATTCAAAATTAAAACATAAGAAACACATCATCAAATATAATAGTTTAAAACATAAATTATTATATTTATTTGCTGATAAAATAATAGTTTCACATCCTGATGAAGAAGTACATAATCCATTTTATCCTTATTATTCATATTATTGTGGGTTAACTACTGCAAAAAAATACTTTATTCAACATGGAGTTACAGTAAACAATGTTTCAACTTGGTTAAAAAGATATGAAAAAAATTTATCTTTAATTTCAACTGTTTCAAAATATGAACATGATTCATTTATAAATTCAGGATATGGGTATAATGAAAATATTATAAAAATATTAGGATTTCCTAGACACGATTTATTGAAAACAAACAAAAAAGATATTAAAAAGCAAATATTATTAGTTCCAACTTGGCGAAATAATGATGATAATAAAGAGGAATTGTTATCTTCAACATATTTTAAAAATTTAAAAAAATTATTAAATAATAAAAAATTATTTGAAATATTGCATAACAATGGATATAAATTAGTGTTTAAACCACATCCAAATCTTCAGAAATATATCCATTTATTAGAAATTCCTAAAGAGGTTATTAATGGAACTTCCATTCCATACGATAAATTATTCCGAGAATCATCTTTATTAATTACTGATTATTCATCAGTATCTTTTGATTTTGCATATTTAAAGAAACCTATAATATATTATCAATATTATGAACAGTTTAATTTTGATACTAAAAAAAGTTATTTTAATTATGAAAATATGGGCTTTGGAGAGATTATTAAAACAGAGGACTTGCTAATCGAGACTATAAGAAAATATTTAGAAAATAATTGTTTAATGAAGTCAAAATATAAAGAAAGAGTAGAAAAATTCTACAAATTTTCAGATAATAATAATTGTCAAAGAAATTATGCTTGGATAAAAAATAATTAGGTGAATATATGATTAACTTAGCTTTTTTCGGATCATGTGCTTCTATCGATACTTTCAGAAGTATCTTTAATCCAAACTATAAAGAATATTTTAATCGTGAACTACATGGAGTAAGAATGTCTATGATTAGTTTAACATCAAAAGCTGTCCCATTTGACAAAAAATATATAGATATACCTGAGTCTATTACAGATTATTTATCACGTAAAAGTTATATTTATGATGATTTGAACAAAACATTCTTTGATAAATTAAATGATAATATTGATTATTTAATTATAGATATGTTCTTTGAATCCTTTTTTGGAATCATTAAATACAATGATTACATTTTTACAAATAATTTCTGGGATTATCCACATACCACCTTTTTCAAAAATATGAAAAATAAAGAAGTAATTACAGTAGAAACAAACCCCGAAGAATATTATAAACTATGGACAAAAAGTTGCGACCAATTTTTCAAAAAAATGAAAAAAGACCACCCAAACATAACAATAATACTAAATAAAGTAAAATTAACTCCTTGGGGTTTAAATTCAAATAAAAATATTATATTTGATGAACCATTTAATAAATTAAATGAAATTCATAATCCTATGATAAAAAGATTCGAGGATTATATAGAAAAAAACTATGATGTAATCGTTATAAATCAAACTCAAAACATGTTATGGGATGAAAAACATGAATAAAAACACAAACACAACAAACAAAATAATAGAAACAAAAGATAAAAAAATATTAAAATACGAAATTCACCCAAACCAAAACATAATACAAAAAAACGAACCATTCAACTTCAAAACAAACGCAAACAAAATAACAATAAAATACAACGTCAAAAATAAAAATACAGGAAACTACCCCCATGTTGGAATAACCGCAAGAGAAGGACTAACAATACTATATAAAAAAAATAACCAATGGTACAACATCGAAACATACGCCAGATATAATGAAAAAACAATCGACTTAACACAAATGATAAATGACAACAAAGAACATGAATACATAATTTACGGACCAATACTAAGCAACCTAACCAACATATCAATAGAAATAGATAACCAAAAAGAAATAAAAAACAACCAACCAAACTACGAAAAAAACATACTAATACTAGGCGGAATTCACAGCTATGGAATTGGATGCACAACAACCGGAACAATGTTCCCCAACATATTAAAAAGAAAAACAAAACACAAAATCGACACAATAACATTCAACAATAGAAATTACTTAGACAAAATAAATTACTACCTAAAAAACAATAACATAAAAAAATATGACTTAATAATATTCGAAATAGATTATTATAACCAAGATGATTCAATAGTACAAGAAAATTTAAACGAAATACTACAACAACTAACTCTAAAAACACAAAATATAATCTGCTGGTCAACAATCAACAACACAAAAAAACAAAAAATCACCAACATCAAAAAAACAACAAAAAAATATAAAGAAATTAAATATTTCAACTTTTCAGAACTATATGATTCAAATAATAAAGATATATGTACTTCAAGTAATTATTACATTAATGACACAGGAAACATAATGTTATATAAAAAATTTTCAAATATAATAAAGGAGATTTAAAATGCAATACCTTGAAAATATAAATGATAAAATATTAAACATTAATGAAGATGAATATGTATTCATTAATTTTATGGAACATCCAGAATATTTTTTTGGATTAGTGAATACTTGTAATAATATAGTAGATTTTAATAAATTTCCTCCGGTTGTTCAAAAAGAAATGAAACAATTTGGAGAAGTTGCTGTTCAAGAAATGAATAATTTAAATAAATCTCCTTGTGGTGTTAGAATTCGTTTTAAAACGGATTCATCGAAAATAATATTTAAAATTAGATTAAAACGAAAATGGGGCTATCATAAGATGGTTAATTGGAATTCTATGGGTTTTGATGTTTATAATGTTATAAACAATGAATATATTCATAGAACTGTTTTTTCACCAAAAGACGGAGAAAATTTGTTTGCAGAAATTATAAATAATTCATTAAATGGATTTTTATGCATATTTTTACCAAGTTATAATGTAATCGAAGAAATGTATATAGGTATTGAAAAAAAATCTAATATTTTTCCGATAGAATATGATGGAAAGAAAAATATCCCAATAATATTTTATGGAAATTCAATTACCCAAGGTGCTGCAGCTTCAAGAAGTAGTAATACTTTTCCAAATATGATAAGTAAAAAATTAGATAAAAATATATTAAATTTATCAATTTCTTTATGTTGTAGAGGCTCTGAAGAAATGGCAGATTTAATTGGTAAATTTAATTGTTCAGGAATAGTTATTGATTATACAAGAAATGCATTTAATAAATATGAATTCGAAAGTAGATATGAAAAATTTTATAAAAAAATAAGAGAATATCATCCAAGAATAAGAATTATTTTAATGACATCATCAAATTTTAATAATTGGAAAGGACTCGATCCATATGATGAGATAGTTAAAAATACTTATAAAAATGCTATCACAAATAATGAGAATACAGTACTTCTAAATCAAAAAAATATTTTTGAAGAAGATGAGTATGATTATGTGTGTATAGATGGATGCCATTACACAGATTATGGAATGAATAAAATTGCAGATGAAATAATTAGATTACTAAAAATATAATTGAGTGATTTTATGATCAACTTAGCTTTTTTCGGATCATGTATTTCAGCAGATAATTTTAGAAGTGCACATAATTCCAATTATAAAGAATATTTTAAACGCTGCGTACATGGTGTAAGAACATCTTTGATTAGTTTAATGTCAAAACCAGTTCCATTTAATGAAAAATCAATTGAAATACCAGATAATGTGCCCGATTATAAATATAGTACCAGCATAATTAAAGAGGATTTAAACAAGTCCTATTTCAACAAATTAAATGATAATATTGATTATTTAATTATGGATATGTTCTTTGAATCAATATTTGGAATCATTAAATACAATGATTACATTTTTACAAATAATTTCTGGGATTATCCACATACCACCTTTTTCAAAAATATGAAAAATAAAGAAGTAATTACAGTAGAAACAAACCCCGAAGAATATTATAAACTATGGACAAAAAGTTGCGACCAATTTTTCAACAAAATGAAAAAAGACCACCCAAACATAACGATAATATTAAATAAAGTAAAAATAGCCGAATATGGTTTAAATAAAAACAGAAATATAGTATTAGATAAAAATTATCATCAAATTCAAAGTATTCATAATCCTATGATAAAAAGATTCGAGGATTATATAGAAAAAAACTATGATGTAATCGTTATAAATCAAACTCAAAACATGTTATGGGATGAAAAACATATATGGGGAAAATATCCCGTACATTACACAAAAAAACATTACAACTTAGTATATAACGATATGAAACAAATAATCAAAATGAAAAAACTAAAAAACCAAGAAATAAACAACAAACTAAAAGAATGGAATAAAAACACAAACACAACAAACAAAATAATAGAAACAAAAGATAAAAAAATATTAAAATACGAAATTCACCCAAACCAAAACATAATACAAAAAAACGAACCATTCAACTTCAAAACAAACGCAAACAAAATAACAATAAAATACAACGTCAAAAATAAAAATACAGGAAACTACCCCCATGTTGGAATAACCGCAAGAGAAGGACTAACAATACTATATAAAAAAAATAACCAATGGTACAACATCGAAACATACGCCAGATATAATGAAAAAACAATCGACTTAACACAAATGATAAATGACAACAAAGAACATGAATACATAATTTACGGACCAATACTAAGCAACCTAACCAACATATCAATAGAAATAGATAACCAAAAAGAAATAAAAAACAACCAACCAAACTACGAAAAAAACATACTAATACTAGGCGGAATTCACAGCTATGGAATTGGATGCACAACAACCGGAACAATGTTCCCCAACATATTAAAAAGAAAAACAAAACACAAAATCGACACAATAACATTCAACAATAGAAATTACTTAGACAAAATAAATTACTACCTAAAAAACAATAACATAAAAAAATATGACTTAATAATATTCGAAATAGATTATTATAACCAAGATGATTCAATAGTACAAGAAAATTTAAACGAAATACTACAACAACTAACTCTAAAAACACAAAATATAATCTGCTGGTCAACAATCAACAACACAAAAAAACAAAAAATCACCAACATCAAAAAAACAACAAAAAAATATAAAGAAATTAAATATTTTGATTTTTCAGACATTTACAATGTTAATAATAGAGATATATGTACTTCAAGTAATAATTACATTAATGACACAGGAAACATAATGTTATATAAAAAATTTTCAACCATTATTAAAAGATTATACTTTGAACAATAGAACAAACCTTTTTAAACATAGTAATATTTAATATGTAAAAAAAATAATGAAAAAGAACTATCAACTTAAACTTAGCAATTAAGAGTGATAACATGTGTGGAATTGTAGGATGTATACTTAATAAAGAAGTAGCGCCAACCATAATCGAATCAATCAAGAAATTAGAATACAGAGGATACGATTCAGTAGGAATAGCTACCCTAACAGACAAAATAAACGTTAAAAAGGGTAGTGGAAAAATAAAAGAAGTAGACGACCAGATACACTTAACAGAAATAGACGGAAACATAGGAATAGCACACGTAAGATGGGCAACACACGGAAACCCAACAAAAGAAAACGCACACCCACATAACAGCTGTGACAACAAGATAAGCGTAGTACACAACGGAATCATAGAAAACTACAAAGAACTAAGAGAAGAACTAGAAAAAGAAGGACACACATTCAAATCAGAAACAGACACAGAAGTAATACCACACCTCATAGAAAAATACACAAAACAAGGAAACGACCTATTACACGCCACACAAAAAACAATAAACAAACTAATAGGATCATACGCACTAGCAGCAATAAGCATAGACGAACCAGACAAAATAATAGGAGCAAGAAAAGAAAGCCCACTAATCGTAGGAGTATCAGAGGACGGAAACTTCCTAGCATCAGACGTACCAGCAATACTAAACGAAACAAGACAAGTAATATACCTAGACGACAACGAAATCATACAACTAGAAAAAGACAACGTAACAGTAATGAACAACCAACTAGAACCAATAAAAAAAGAAGTAGTGACAATAGACTGGAACCCAGAAATGGCAGAAAAAGGAGGATACCCACACTTCATGCTAAAAGAAATAAACGAAGAACCACAAGTAATAAAAGACACACTATCAGAATCACCAAAAATAAAAGAAATAGTATCTAAATTCAAAAACTTCAACAGAATATGCTTCGTAGCATGCGGAACAAGCTACCACGCATCACTCATAGGAGAATACCTCATAGAAACACAACTACACATACCAACAGAAGTAATACTAGCAAGCGAATTCGAATACTTCCAAAACACACTAGACGACCACACACTAGTAATATTCATAACACAAAGCGGAGAAACAGCAGACACACTAAAAGCACTAAAAACCGCCAAAAAAGTATCAGAAACCCTGGCAATAGTAAACGTAGTAGGAAGTAGCATAACACGAGAAGCAGACCACGTAATATACACAAGAGCAGGACCAGAAATAGGAGTAGCAGCAACAAAAACATACCTAAGCCAACTAATATGCATCTACCTCTTAGTAGCTCATTTAAGTGATGATACCTGGTTAATTGATAAGTTAAGTAAATTACATGATTATTCTTTAAATTCTTTAAAACACGAGGAAAATATTAAAAATATTGCGAAGAAATATAAATCCGCGAGTGATTTTTTCTATATTGGTAGAGGGTTTAACTATCCAACAGCTTTAGAAGGTGCATTAAAACTCAAGGAAATTACATATATTCATGCAGAGGGATATCCTTCAGGAGAACTAAAACATGGTCCATTGGCATTAATTGATGAGGGAATACCTGTTGTGGGAATTTTACCGCCAGGTCCAAGTTATCCTAAAACCTACAATAACCTACAGGAGATTAAAGCTAGAGGAGCAAATATGATTATTCTCGGATCAGAAGAGGACACACAAATAAATCAGATAGAAAACAAAATATTATTCAACCCAGGAATAGATGAAATAATAGCACCACTCATATATATTATAGACTTACAGTTATTATCATATTATACTAGTATAGAAAAGAAAATAGACCCAGACAAACCTAAAAATTTAGCAAAATCAGTTACAGTAGTATAAATATTTATAGAAAGAAATATAAATATATTATTAATGAATCAGATTCATTATATTTCATATTGTATAAGAATTATCAATTTAATTTGATAATTCTTTTTATTTGAATAAAGTCTGTTTATTTTTAAAATTATATATGTTTATATTTTTCAAACTAAATAATATCATTATCTAAAAAAATGACAGTGAAAATATGAATGTATCTCAGAACTCCAAAATATTAATTTCTATTATCATTCCTACTTATAATATTGAGAATTATTTATCCGAATGTTTAACCAGCATTTTAAGTCAATCTTTCACTAATTTTGAAGTTATTATTATTGACGATTGTTCTAGTGATTCAACTAAGTGTTTAATTGAATATTTTATGAAAAAAGATTATAGAATCAGGTTATTTGAAAATGAGCATAATGTTGGTCCAGGTATTTCTCGTAATAGGGGAATAGAATATGCTAGAGGAAAGTATATTATGTTCGTTGATGGTGATGATTGGTTGGATGTTAATTGTTTAGATAAACTATTTAAATGTGCTGAAGAGTATCATACAGATATGGTTATGTTTAAGGGTTTGAATTTTGATGATTCATCTAATCGTTTTTATAAGAATGATTATTTTAGTATTCCTTGTTTAGATCGTTTGAATAATTCATTGTTTAATTTTGATGACATTCATGAGGATGAATTGTTTGAGATTTTTGTTGGTCCTGTTAATAAATTGTATTTAAGATCTTCTATTGTGGATTGTGGTGCCCGGTTTTCTGAGTGTTTGACTCATGAGGATAATCCTTTCTTTTATAGGGCGTTTTGTGCTGCTGATAAGATTTTCTTGTTGGATGAATATTTTTATAATCGTCGTGTAAGAAGTGGTTCTATTACTAATTTGAGGGGTGATGTTGAGCTTGATACCATATTGGTTGTTGAGGATATTTTGAAGGTGTTCATTGATAATGGTTTGTATAATCACTTTAAGGAGTTTTTGTTGAATCGTTTGTTGTTTAAGTTGCGTAATCGTTATCGTCTTGTTGGTGATGATTATAAGGAAGAGTATTTTTTGAGGGCTAAGGCTAAATTGGATAAGTTTTTCTCTGTGTATGGTTTGTTTGATGATTTTGTTGAGTGTTTATGGTCTGAGAATAAGTTATTTTTTGATAGGCTTGTTTTTTCTGAGAGTTTTGAGGAATTTTTATATTTTTAAATTTTTCTTTTTTCCTTGTTCGTTGTTTGGTAATTTTGCTTAGTTTAATATAGTTGTTTTGTGTTATATATTTTTATTAGTAATTGAGTTGATTTTTTATGAAGAATTTTTTTAAGATATCTTTATTTTTTGTATTGTTAATGCTTCTTGTGGGTGTTTTGTCTGCTGTTGAAGTTTCTGATAATAATACAGAAATTGTTAAGAAGTCTGACAGTCTTGTTAGTTCTTCTTCTAGTGATAGTAATTTAGTTGTTAAAGATAAGAGTAAATCAGTTAAAAGTGCTTCAGGGAAGGTTAAGACTAGATTAACTGTTAATAATATTCCTGATGTTGGTATGGATTCTGATATTCTTGTTTATGGTCATTTGAGTGATGTTAATGGTAAAAGTATTGATAATGCTCGTGTGACTTTGGATGTTAATGGTGAGGATTATGAAACTACTACTTATTATGGTGATTATATTGGTGAATATATGGTTACTAAGAGTGGTAAGTATACTGTTAAGGTAAGTTTTAAGGGTAATGGCAAGTATTATGCTAGTAGTGCTGTGACTAGTTTTAATGTTCCAAATAAGAAGAGTACTTACATTTATTTGGATGGTGTTCCTGATTTAAAGTATGGTGAAGTTGCTAGTATAAGTGGATTTTTTAGTGATGGTCGTGGCCATTATTTAAGAAATACATTGTTGACTGTGAGGGTTAATGGTAAGAATTATACTGCTAAGACTGACGGTAATGGATACTTTGTCAGGAAGGTTAAAGCTAATAAGATGGGCAAGAATACTGTGAAAGTATTGTTTAAGGGTAATAGTAAGTATACCTGGACTAGTTCGTATCTTTATTTTACTGTTTCTCGTCAGTCTACCAAGATTACTTGTAATAATATTAATACTGTGAATAAGGGATCTGGTGTTAAGGTTAGTGGTCGTCTGGTTGATGCTAAGGGTAATCCTTTAAAATCTGCTAGTGTGGTTGTTAAAGTTAATGGTGTTAAACATATTGTTAAAACTAGTAGTAATGGTGTTTATTCTTATTCATTTAAGGCAGAAAAAGTTGGTAGTAATAGTGTGAGTGTTTCTTTTTCTGGTAATAAGTATTATGTGGGAAAGAGTGTGAGTAAAACATTTAAGGTTAAGTCTCCTTATAAAACTATGACATTATATATGGATCAGTTTAAATATATTGGTAATGATGAGTTTTATTCTTGGTATCAGATTTATAGTGGTGAGTTTTCTTCTGGTGTTTATGTTAGAGTGTTAGATTATTATGGAGATTATGGTGATCCTGCAGATAATATGATTGTTGGTGCTACATTTTATTTCAAGAATAGTAATGGTAATGTTATTTCTAGGAAGTTTGATGATGGTAATGGTATTTGGATGGGTCATGACTTGATTAATGGTTATACACCGTTTAAGGTTGTTGTTAAGTATCGTCGTATGACTCAACGTGAGACTGATTTATGGAATTCAGGTTATGAGTGGGATGCTTTGACGAATTCATGGCATAATATTTATGCGTATTATTAGTCTTATCATCTTTTTTATTTTTTTATCTATTGTTTTTCTTTTTTTGTTTTATGTTTTTTTATATTTTTTTGTGTGGTTGTGTCTTTTGTTTTATTTGTTTTTATCTTGTTTTATTTGGTTGTTTTATAATTGATTTGATTATATTATGGTTTATGTTTTTATTAAATGATTAGACATGTTTAAAAATTAGAAAAATAGTCTTTACATTAACTTGTATCAATGCTTTGTGTTATTTTTATGTTTTTCATCCTTGAAGGAATAAGTAATGAAAACTTAATGAGAGCATATTGAATTTTTTAGGGATTTACACAAATAGAGATAAAATACAAACCCTTAATATAAATAAATACGTTTAGGATTTTATAAATATTTACTTTCAAAAACATTTGGAAGTCATTTTTTGTATCAATACACTAATGTATGATTAGACCAAATAATAGCACAATTAATGATGTGCTTTATGCATGGATGCGATATCAAATAGTATTTTATCTCCAATTTTAATTCTTCTTTTTAATTCTTTTAGTATTAATAGTACCATTTTAGTATCATGAGATGAACCACTACTTAATAAGAACAATACAAGAATTTTGGTATCAAAAAATTACAAGAGTAATTTTAAAGCCAATATACCAACCAAAAGATGTTCCGCCCATTTATAGTCTTTGTTTTCAATTGACTTTTTAGTGATTTTCCTAAATCTAAAATTAACATCTAAATCAGCAGCAGATGCATCCACAATTTAAGTCATATTTTTACTTTATAACTTTTATTAATCTTTTTAAGAATACATTAACTGCATTTTGAAGATTATTGTTACTACAACCAGATATTTCTCCATATACTTCACGGCAGTTAATAACATTTCAAAATTTAAACATTCTACAACTTAGATTTATTAAATAATTCATTAACAGTGCAAAAAAATACTATTTTCAAAGTATGAAATAAAAAATAGTTTTTAATGCAGTTTTGAATCTTTTAATTCTTTTAAAGCCATTTCTAGATAGAATAATACAGGTTAACCGAGAACCAATAATATTAAATATTTTATACACCATATACCAATGTCTTGTTCATCGAAATTAAACCCCTGAATCACACTATCTTCAATACTATATATGACAAAGGTATATCTAAATATTACGATAAATAACCCATATTTATAAAAATAACTTCAAATAATTTGTATTAGTTCTAAGAAAAGTATCTAAACTATACAAATAATAAAAAAAGGACAAATGTCAAATAAGTTGATTTTCCAGAAGCCCAATAGTTATCATTTTTGTTATAGGTTTAAATATTATTTAAACAAATAATATTATTATACACTTATTATCATTAGGAAAATGATTCAAATGACAAATAAATACATTAAAATAATGTTCTTATTTCTCACATTAATATTACTACTAATAAGTGTGGTAAATGCAACAGAAGTATCTGATGATACTAATACACATAAAATAGAATATAAAAAAGTAGTATCAACTGAGAAAACAGTTACAAAAACGTGCAATCATAATGTAACCAAAGAACAGAAAAAAACGAAAGTAAACAAAAATAAAGAAATTAATAAGACAAAAAAGGAGAATAACACAACAAATTTAAAAAATAATTCTAAAAAAAAGACTACATTATCCCTCTTTTTAGATAATAATAAAGCAGGATATGCGGATAAAGTAAAAATATTTGGATACTTAAAGGATAATAAGGGAAATCCAATTAGTAATGAAACAATTAACTTAAACGTTGATTCATTTAAGTATAATGCACAGACAGATACGAATGGGTATTTTTCTAAAAATTACTATGTTTATGATATAAGTCTTAAAAATTTCACAGACATGTATTTTAAAATCAATGCATCATTCAAAGGAAATGAATATTATTACTCATCTATGAATAACACTAAATTCCTATTAACAACCTATGAAACAGTTATCAAAATAGTTCATGATAAAACCAGTTATGATTTAGGTGAATCAATAATAATTAAAGGTAGTTTACGAGTAAAACATAATGGATGGGGAATAGCAAATCAAACTATTGAAATAATCTGGAGAGTTGATAATCCAGAGTATCCGGATTATGTTAATTATTATGTTAAAACAGACAAAAATGGAGCATTCACATGCAATATAACGCCAAAATATGAAAATAATTATTGGTGTGCTGTTAAGTTTAATGGAACAAAAAAGTATTATGAAACGATTACCCCTGAAAATTTTTTTATTGTATCTAATGATACAAATGTTTTCATAGATCTTTATCCATTCAATAGTAGTACTGGAGGTATTGGAAAAAATGATAATCTCATCTGTATAGGAAGAATATTTGATGAATATAACAATAATATCACTGATATAACCATTACCAACGTAATTATTAAAGGACATCCTACTAATAATTCTACATTTAAAGGATTTACTCTTAAATATACTGTTAAACCTTACTATTCTGGTGATAGTAATGAATTTATGATAATAGTTCCAAAAAATAAATTTGCTTCAAATCATAAAATATCCCATTATACTGTAGGACTAACTAATTCATATTATCATTATGGTTATAACATAACTGCCAAAACAAAGGATTTTTATATAAAACAGAAGACTGACTTAACTGTTAACAATATTTCAACAATAAGACAACACGGTAAAGTATTAATTACAGGTAAAGTAACTAGAAATAATAAGCCAATAAAGAATGGATTAATTAAATTAAATATTGGGGGATTCCTAGCTTCAACCAAAGTAATTGATGGAACATACAGTTACACTTATACTGCCAATAATGTTGATTTATATGATGTGACTGTAGTTTATTGTGGTGATTCAATTAATGGACCAACAAGTGTAAAAACCACATTCAATGTCACAGATAAGAATATAACATTGCCAACTAATATCTCCCTCCCTACATTAAAACAAAAAACATACAAAGAAAACATTACAATAACAGGAAAACTAAAAGACGCAAACGGAATCATAATCAAAAATGCTACAATCAAGGTAAAAATAAACACGAAAACATACACAACTAAAACAAACAGTAAAGGTGTCTACACAGTCCGAATAGTAGCTAATAAAGTAGGAACAAATAATGTAACAGTAACATATACTGGAAACAATTATTACAAATCAGTTACAAAGAAGACCACATTTAAAACAGTAGCACGTGCAACCAAACTAACCGTTAATAAGATATCTACTACAACTAAAGGTAAAACAGTAAAGATAACAGGTAAACTAACAGATAATCTTGGAACACTGATAAAGACAGGTAAAGTGAAAATAAAAATTAACACTAAAACCATGACAGTAAAAACAAATAACAAAGGAATATACACTTTCAATTACAAAACAACCACCAAAGGAATCAAAAATATAACAGTAACCTACCAGGCAACAACTAATTACAAGAAAAGTAGTATTAAAACATCATTTAAAGTAAAATAATTAAGGAACCAATAATTTATTTTAAATAATTATAATCAAAGAACTCAGGAAAAAAGATGATTAAAATGATAAATAAGAAAATTAAATGTGTGATACTACTTTTCATAATCATACTACTACTAATAGGTATAGTTAATGCAACTGAAGTATCTGATGATGGTAAAACAAACACGATATCAAAAGAAAAAATAGTACCAATCGAAAAGAACATTACAACAACAAAACAAAAAATGAAAAACAACATACAAGAAAAGAAAATAAACAAAAATAAAAGAGATAATTCTGTAAAAAAAGAGGATAATAATAGTTCAAATACAACAAACACAACTAAAAAAAAGACAGCCATATCTCTTTTATTAAATAAAAATAAAGCAGCATATATGGAAGATTATAAAATATACGGGTACTTAAAAGAAATTGATGAAAATCCAATATCAAATGAAACAATAACCCTAACTGTAGACGAAATAAACTATGATTTAACAACGGATAAAAATGGACGATTCGATCTTAATATGCGAGTCTATGATATATGGTTAAAAAAATATGATGATATGAATTTTCATATAAACGCTTCATTTAAAGGTAATAATTTATATTACTCCTCAACAAACAAAACCAAGTTAGCAATAACAACATTCAACACTGAAATAAAAATAGTCAAAGAAAAAACTCGATACATGGATAATGAACCAATAAAAATCAAAGGAAGTTTACGAGTAGCAGACAATGGATGGGGAATAGCAAATCAAACAATAGAACTAACCTTGAAATATTATGATTATCCAGATTCTTATGAAGAATATTACAGTGTTAAAACAGACAAAAACGGAGTATACACATTAACAATAACACCATTTAGACGAGGAAACTATGAATTAGAAGCATATTATAATGGAACAAAAAAATATATGGAAACATATAGTATTTATTATCAATTTTTTGTTTCTAGTGCTATAGAAACTACTATTAAAATATATCCATACAATAATGTTTCAGCTACACAATCAAAAAATGATAATCTAGTATGCATAGGACAAATACGAGATAAATATAATAAAACAGTGACAAATCAAAACATCACAAAAGTAAGAGTATACCAAAATTTAGATATGGGAATTGAAAATGAGGATGTTCTAGATATAGAAAAAGAAGTTAATATAACACCTGATAAAAATGGTGAGTTCATTATAACAATACCCTACAAAGAGTTAAATAATTGGAGTCAAAAATCTAATTATTATGTAATTGAGCTTATCTCCGGTGAAACAAAAAAATATATGACATCAACCACTAAGAAAAAATATGACTTTACAAAAAAATCAAAAATAACCATAGAAAATATTCCAAACATAGATTTTGGAAAAAATATCCAAATAAAAGGTAAAGCAAGCAATAACAATAAGTCAATCCAAAATGGAACTGTTAAATTATTAATCAATAATCAAATATATACAACCAAAATAAATAAGGGCACATATAACTTCACATACAAAACTACAAAAACAGGATTAAATAACATAACCGCAGTATACTGCGGAGATTCAAATAATGCACCAACCTCCGTAAAAACAACATTTAATGTTAAAAAAAATACAAATATTACCTTACCAGCACTTAAACAAAAAATATACAAGGAAAATATTACAATAATAGGAAAACTCAAAGACACAAACGGAATCATAATCAAAAATGCTACAATCAAGGTAAAAATAAACACGAAAACATACACAGCTAAAACCAGTAACAAAGGAGTATACACAGTCAAAGTAGTGGCTAATAAGGTAGGAATCAATAATGTAACTGTTACATATGCAGGCAATAAATACTACAAAGCAGTAACAAAGAAAACTACATTCAAAACAGTAGCACGTGCAACCAAACTAACAGTAAACAAGATAAGCACAAAAACCAAGGGCAAAAAAGTAAAAATAACAGGTAAATTAACCGATAGCTTCAAGTCACCAGTCATTAACAGTCTAGTGAAAATTAAAATCAACAAGAAAACAGCGCTTGTTAAAACAAATAAACAGGGTGTTTACACATACAATTATAAAACAATCACCAAAGGCACTAATACGGTAACAGTAACATTTGTCGGTAGTACTAACTATAAAAAAACTACTGCTAAGACTATTTTTAAAGTTAAATAGGGAGTAAATATTTATTTATTCCACCTACTTTTTTTAAAATGTTCCCCTCACCTATTCTCATATTAATCGTACGTGTCCCTTTCAAGACATACGGCTTGAACATATAATTTTCAGAGGATGTGCAATAACTCTCAGATATAACTAATTTTTTTATACTTTAAATATTTCTATTTTTATTATAATTTATTGATTTTATTTAGTTTTTTATATATTTCCTGTATTTAATTTTATTTTAATTATTACTAATATTTTTTAGGTATATTTATATATAAAATTGTATAAATACATTATATAATGAATTGAATTTAATAGTGGCACTGTTCAGAATCTATGGGAATGTTGGTTTTTTGGGATTGATTTTGAAGAAGTTGTTGATGGGTTTTTTGTTTTGTAGTACGTTTCTGTGGATCCATCGTATTCTTGCACTTTTAAGTCTTCTCTTTAGTCCTCGTATTGTTCTGTATCTTCTTTTTAGTTGACGTGGAAGTGTTGTTTTGAAGTATAATTCTATTATGTTGTTGGTTTTTGGTATTGCTTCGTTGTTTAGGTATTGTGTTAGTTCGTTGAAGTTATTTTTAATTCTTTTGATGCTAGTTGCTACTGAATCTGGTAAAAACTGTATATTGTTGGTTAAGTGTGATAGGCGTCCTTTTGCTAGTTTTATGTTTTCTGCTTTGAATATGTTGGATATTCTTTCAAGGTAGTTGTTTAGTTCTTTGATCTGTTTTTTGTTGTGTTTTATTTGTTTTTTTATGTTTTTGATTTCTTTTTCTAGTGTTTTGATGTCATTGTGTAGTTTTTTCTGTTTTTTATCTGTTATTGGTCCCATGTGTGGTTTGTATTTTTCTAGTTTTTTATGTATTTTTTCGTTGATTTCTTCTAATTTATGGTATTTTCCATTGTTTTTACGTGTGATTCTTCGGATAACTGGATATACTTCCATTCCTACGTTGTACATCATGTGAAAGACGCATCTTTGTTGTATCATGTTAAATTCTTCTATTATAGGAGGATAAGCTGAATATCCGTCGGTTATCATTATTTCATGTGGTATGTCGTCCAGTATTTGGTGGAAATATTTTTCAATAATTTCCGTGTCAAATAGTGTTGCATATTCCAGAAAATCTTCATAAGGATATTGGGTATTTGCATCAATAATCATTAACCGTGACATATATTCTCCATTTTGTGATGGAAATTGCTCATCATAGTGATATTTGCCACTATCTTTAAGATTTTCTTTTTCTACTTGTTGTTCTACCTGTTTTTCTTTTTCTTCAAGGTATGAATCTGCAGTATTATTTTCATGATAAAAAACCGTAGATTTTGGTAAATGTATATCAAAAAGTGCTTCAAACAATTCAGACTTCTTTTCATATGATTCTTCACCAATCTCGGATAATTTAACACCCCACTCTTTAACAGTAGAAGTATAAACAGAATAATTATCAATAAATTCATTAAAATTAGTTACAATACGATTACCACATTCTGGACAGGAATAATCCTTAACACTAACAGGAATGCCATTAGGTTTACGAGTATGATAACCCTTAGAATGTAATTTACAACCACAATCACCACATACTTCATCAGTAAGAACATAAGTAACCTTAAAATCAAGTAAACCCATCATTTTAAAGATTAATAAAAAATCAGGAGATAAACAATCAGGAAAAATAATTTCATCAATATCACCAGAAACGATATCTTTAAGACAAGTTAAATCTAATATATTATTGGTAAGAGTTTTATTCGACTTCATAATAATATATATTACTCTTACCACTATTTATAGACTTATACAAACTTAAAATTAGAAATACAAAACAGAACAAAATCCATACAAATAAACAAGTTGATAAATATCAGATATTAACTAAAACAGTACATATAACACAGTACAAAAAATAAAACAAATAATCACCAATTTAAACAAACATATAAGAACATAACTACTTTTAATTAAATAACAACACTCATTTAATCAACAAAAAATAAAACTAATTTATTCTATCAAAAATTTTAAGAAAACAAGAAAAATTCATCCCCATGATTATTAGATAGTACCTAATAGTTTTGTTATTTATGGTTTTACAAGAAAATAGTATTGGTCAGACATTTTCGTTACTTAAAAATATACGAACTATGATTCCTGATGATCATGTATGTTTTTTTATTGAAAAACTTGTGAATTGTGTGGCTTTTAATGAGATTGATTTTAAGTATGTGGATACTCCTGGTCAGAAGGCTTTTCCTGCGGCCATGTTGGTTCATATCATTATCTGGGATACTATTTATTCTATTCATAGTAGTCGTAAGTTGAACGTATTGTTCGTGAGAATATTGTGTTTATGTATTTGGCCGGATTTCAAACCCCTGTTTTCAGCATTATAGCAGCTTTTAAACGCGAACACAAGGAGATTATAGAAAAAATTTTTCTTGAAACAATCAATTATGGACATAACAAAAATTTAATTGATTTAGACAGTATCAGCATTGATGGAAGTAAAACACGAGCATATGACAATAAATAGAATAATTTAAGCAAGGAAGACGTACTAAAACTTTTACATATAGTCATAAAGGCATTATTACTGATATGGAAGAAAATAAAGCTTTAGAAAACCAAGAAAACAAAATAGTACAAAATGCAAACGATAAAAAGGAACAAATAAAAGAAGCACTAATATCAAAGTTAAACCAAATGAAATACCAAAAACAATAAAGAAAATAAAACACGAAGAATCACAAGAATAAATAGACAAAAAACAACAAACATTAGATAAGTACAGTAATAAACCAATGAAAAACAGTATGAAGCATGATGAGAACAAATTTGACGAAAAAAAATGTATGAACTCATTGATGAAAATGATTTAAACTTCTGTGAAAAACAAATACTAAAACAAGCCATAGAACACCCAAAAACAGAATACAAACAATATAAAAAAAACTAGAAAAATGCAAAACAGAACTAGAAAAGAGTGGAAAAATACCATTAATTATACCGATCTTGAAGCACGTAAAAATCCCAACAAAGAAGGAATAACACAAACCAGATACAACAAACAAAACTACAAACACCCTAAACCTAACAAACAATGAATCAGAATAAATAATGCAAAACATAGATATACTAGCCGATATGGATACAAACCAATCAAACAGTACACGATATCTATGAAGAAGGAAAATACTCAAAATTAATGCCAAATAAAGAACAAACAGAAAAACAAAAAGATTGTCTAAGACGAAACAGCCAAAGAAAAACCAACACTAACAAAAAAGACGGATACAGAAAACACAACATGATAAAAGACGAAGAAAACTACGCATACAGCTGTCCAGAAAACAAAATACTAGACGTAAAACAAATTTACCCTGGAAAATACACAGACAGAATACTCGATTACACTAATGAATATAACAAATGATCATCCAAAAAGATCTACTTAACCAACAAGATGACAGGTAAAGTAATAACAGATTCACAAGTGATGCCAAAGAACTACTAGCTTATAAATTCGAAACACCAACAGGGCAAGCACAATACAAAAAGAGAATGCCAAAATATCACATACTGGGCCTAAACAACGCAAAAATACAACAAACACCATGTCCCTAACACAAAACATAGTAAAAATAGACAACATAGAACAAAAAGAACAAACAAACAATAAAAAGACAATAAATCTAAATTAAAAAAATAGAATATAAAACTAAAATTGAATTAAATTGCCCATAACCATTTTCCTAAAACACAATAATTGTTGCACACTCTCTTCCAATTTAAAAAAAAAGGATCTCATAGAGAAAATGTGAAAATGGTGGTTAAGTAGTTTAGGAGTTTTTATTCTTCTATGAATTCTAGTTCGAAGAGTATTGTTGGGTATTCTAGTTCGAAGTTTGTGAGTACTTGTGGGTGTACTTCTCCGAAGTATCCTTGTAGTGTAAATGGTGTTTTTGGGTCTTGTTTTTCGACTGTTATTTTTGCGCTTCTTCCTTTTATGAATACTGGGTCGTCGTTGTCTTCTAGTTTCATGTTGAATCCTAGGTTTTGTATTATTGATTCCATGTATGATTTTATTGTGGTTAGGTTTGCGTTGGATGATATTTCTGCTGCTGCTAGTTTTTTGATTGTTTTCATTTTTGTTTCTCGTGTTTGGTCTATTATTGCTACGTCTCCGATTTCGAAGATTTTTTGTGGTAGTTCTTCGTGTTTGTTGTCTTGTAGGAATTCTAGTAGGCTGTTTATTAGTGTTTGTCTTATCATTGTCCTGTCTTGGGTGATTGGGCTGGCTACTGTTACTGGTTGGTCTGTTATTTCTCGTCCTAGTTTGGTGTAGTGTTGTTCTTGGCTTGTTAGCATTAGGCTTTTGATTTCTGTGAATCCTAGTCCTATCATTATTTGTTCTAGTATTTTGTCGAATTCTCTTTTTGGGTCTGGGTTTGCTATTGTTGAGAATGTTGGTAGTTCTGCTGGTAGGTCGTTGAATCCGTATCCTAGTGCTATGTTTTCTATTATGTCTACTTCGTGTAGTATGTCTATCCTGTATCTTGGTACTGTTACGTGTACTGTTTCTTCATCTATTTTTTCTGCTTTGAATCTGGTTTTTTCTAGTGTTTTTATTATTTCATCTGCGGTTAGGTTTAGTCCTATGTATTGTGTTGCTGTGGATACGTGTACGTCTATTTCTTGTGGTTTTAGTTGTGGGTATTTCTGGTTTTCCTGGTCTGTGTATTGTACTGTCATTTCTTCGATTGTGACTCCTTTGTGTTCTGCGAGGTTGCTTGCTATGATGTTTACTGTGTTTGTTACTGCGTTTTGGTCTGTTCCTGTTACATCTATGAAGAGGTTTGTGGTTTTGGTGGTTAGTTTTGTGTGTTCACTGTTTATTATTGGTGGCATGCTCATTATTCTGTTTTTTGCGTCTACTATTAGTGGGTAGTATTCTTTGTCTTCTAGTAGGTGTGCGTATTTTTTTCCTTTGTCGTGTTCTTGGAGTATTTGTTTTAGGGTTTGTTCTTCTGTTGTTTCTAGTGGTATGAATTTGTCTTTGTCTGGGTTTCCTGCTTTGTATTGGAATGGTCCTTCTACTTTGTCTAGGTCGTGTATTCCTATTGCTACTTTTTTTCTGTCTCTTCCTATTACCCAGTGTAGGTGTTCCTGGAATTCCATGAGGTTTTTTAGTTCTTCTTCGTTTATTGT
>NZ_CP118753.2:300000-390000 GCF_034480035.2 Methanosphaera sp. ISO3-F5 | reverse complement strand
TAGTATTCAAAGTATAATAGGAGATATATTAAAAATGTCTAAGGCACAAGTTACTGATATTTTATTATTAGCATTTATATCAGGAGTAGTTGCAATATTAACATCTGTGATGGGAATCAGTGGTACTATTATTGGTGCTGTTGTCACATCCCTTATTGCAGAATCCTTGAAAGCATATTTAAAAAATCCAATTAAAGACAAGATTGATGAAATGGAAAAACGAGAGTACACTCCAAGACAACAAGGCGGATTTAAGTATGTTGAAGAGGATATGGGAAGTATAAAGAGTTCTTATTATCCAAGACCTAAGTCTAACCAGAGTTATAAGCAAAGAGAAAATAGTGATGAATCATTTTTAAGTGCTAAAACATTATTCATATTTCCATTAGTTATAATACTAATTATTGAATTAATTCATTTCTTAGGCGCAATTGGTATTATACCGTATGATATCTTTTTCTCATTAGAGTCAATTACTAATTGGAGATTGTTCAGAACTATTGGGTATGCCCTTGTAATTATGGGTATTTATCCTATATTATCAAATAAGTTCAGTTCATCAAGTGGGGTTATTCTCATACTTGTAGGAATTATTGAATTACTATTTGGATATGCTGATGTTAGCAGGAGCGCTAGTTTGATTGTTTCAATAATTAGTTCTCTTAGAGAAATAGTTAATATTGGTATTATTCTTTCAATTCTTTATACCATCTTAACTATTAGTGAAGAAAAACCGAAGGAACATAGAAGACATAACTTTTAATGTTATGTACCTTCTTACCTGTCTACTTTTTTTGATTTTCCATGTATGCTTCTATTACTCCTCTTCCCGTATTTCTAAATGCTCTTGCAACTCCTCCCTGACCTAATTTTATTCCACCGAATATACGTGATACCATTATCATATATCCGTCAAGTTTATATTCTTCAAGTAATTCTAACAGTACTCTTCCAGGGGATCCTACTTCACCATCATTACGGGAGTCTTCCTGATTATTTATTAATGCTGCATAGCAGTGGTGTGCTGCTTTTTTGTATTTTTTATTATGTATTTTTTGTATTTGTTCTATGTCTTCTTCTAGGTTATCTATTGTGTATAGGTGTGCAAAAAATTTTGATTTTCTGTCTACTAGTTTTCCTGCAAATACTTCTTCTGCTGTCATGTTACTTCACCTCTTCATCTTACAGGGTATTTGAGATTTTTCTTGGGTTTGGTTTCTGCGTCCACTACATCGTTTTCAGTTATGTCTAAAAATTGCATGTATAAATATCGTCTTATGTATGTTTGTATTTTTCCGAGATTTTGCAGTTGACTGTTCATGTTTCCTTCGTTTGGCAGATTTTTTCCTGGCATGCAAAATTCTGTTTCTTCTTTGTTTTCCAGGTCGTATACTTTTAGTGTGTAGTGATTGTTTTCATATGTGAATCTTGTTGCCAGTTCTAGTTCCAGGCATATTTCTATTGCCTCGGGTATTATGTCTTTTAGTTCGTAGTATGCGAAGTTTTGAAATTTGTTGTATCCTGATTTTGTTATTCCTTTATCTTTGAATTTTTTTCTTGCTATCATTATTTTCTTGTATAAGTGGACTGGCATTTCTTCTTTGGCGTAATTTTCTGTGAACATGTTATCTATTCCTATGTTTTAATAATATTTATTTATTAATTATTGTCTAGTTTTATTTTTTAAAAAGATTATATCCTAATAATAACTATAGTATTAATTAAGAATAAATTATTTGTATAAAATTTTTTATATGTGAATTAGTATGCCGAAGAATATTAAAAACAATACACTTAAAGAAATATTGGATATAATTTTATATGAAGCTCCTTCTACTCAGGATGAAATTGCTGAAAAGTTAAACATTAGTCGTAGATATGTTACTAAGCTTTTGAAGCCTCTTATTGATGAAGATGTTATTAAGAAGGCTTATGTTGTTGATTTGAAAAAGTTTAACGAAATTTCTGAAATGTATGAAACTGATAATTCTGTACCTGAGTATTCAGGTGAGTATTTTATTAAGGAAATGTTGAAGGAAATGGGTGAACAGATTAGTAAACAGTTTGCATGGTCATTTGAAGCTTTGAAGAATAATGATGTTGATCTTGCTGAGCGTGCATTGGAGGAGGATTTGAATACTAATCATATGTATAATAAGATTAAGTCTTCTACTGATACTGTGATTTCATTGGATCCTTATTTTGAGTTTAATAATACTATTATGTTTAATGAGATTGCCTATGATATGGAGCGTATTGGTGATCATATATGTCATATTCCTAAGTTTGTTATTGAAGAGAACAAAGAGGTTAAGGAGCCTGTTATTGATGTTTTGGAGGAGATGTATGATACTAGTAATACGATGTTCCGTAAGGCAGTAAAAAGTGTGCTTAAACGTGATTCTAATATTAAGGAGAAGATGGAACGTTATGAGGATGAATTAACTCATCTTCAGAAGTTGGCTATAAAGAAGATTTCTAGTCAGATGGCTAAGGATGATATTGATAAGAAGAATTCTACATATTATCTTATCCTGTTTAGGGTGGTTAAGTCATTTGAGCGTATTGGTGATATTAGTATTGAGATTACTGAAGCTACTACTCAGTTTTATATTGAGAATCAGTCAAATTTGAATAGTAATCATTTTAAGTATTTGAATAAAAAGTAGTGTTTTTTTGTGTTTTGTAAAAAAAAATTGAAGTTTAAGGGAGTTTATATTGCTGCTAATTCAATATCTTCTGCTTTAACAGTTTTTCGACCAGCATGTTTTGCAAGTTTTGTTGCATCTCTTGCTAAATCTTCTCCAATTTCTTCTAATACTTCTGCTAATTTTACTGCTGCTTCATCACTGATTCTTGATGCTCCAGCATTTTTTAATAACCTTTTTATTGGTGCTATTGGTAATTCAGACATATTTATCTTTATCTCCTTTGTTTTTTATTAATTATATTGTTTTATTGATTATTTATACTTATTGTTTTGTTTTAGTGTATGATATAGTAGTAATTATTTTATTGTTTGGGAATAGGCCTTGTTTTTGTTGGTTTTGGTTTGTGTGATTTGTGTTTTATATGCGTGGTTTATTTTTGTGTACCAGAATCATTGCAAAGTATTTTTTTATATTTGTTAGAAGTAGTAAAATAATTAAAAGTATAACTAATATTTTTGATAGTTATAGAAATAGTGTTGATTATTATTGAAGATAAAATATATAAAAAAAGAGGTTGTTGAAAAGTATGTGTTTATTCATCTTTCAATGTACATGTTGCATGTCTTGCAGCCCAGCATTGAACACAAATACCCACAGGCAACCCAGCCGTATGAGTATCAGCAAGCTCAACATTAACACCCAAAACAGTAGTTTTACCACCAAGCCCCATAGGACCAATACCAGTATCATTAGCAATACCCAAGAGTTCATCCTCAAGAACAGCCAAACGCTCATCACCATTACGCTCATCAACAGGCCTTAAAAGAGCCTTCTTAGCCAACTTCATAACCATATCAGAAGAACCACCAATACCAACACCAATAACAGTAGGAGGACAAGGCTTACCACCAGCAGACAAAATAGACTCCTCGAAAAACTTCTTAATACCATCCACTCCCTCACCAGGAAGCAACATAGCCAACTTATTATTATTCTCAGAACCAAAACCCTTAGGAAAAACAGTTAACTCCAAGACAGGCTCATCAGTAAGTTCAACATTAATCTGAGGAATACCCTTACCAATATTATTACCAGTATTCATCCTAGTTAACGGATCAACCACATTAGTCCTAAGAGGAACACTCTCAGTAGCTAACATAACACCATCAACAATACCCTGCTCCAAGTTTTCAACTTCAACATTACCCAACCTGACAAAAACGATAGGCAAACCAGTATCCTGACACATAGGAATTTCATTCTCCTCAGCAAGTTCAAGATTCCTTAATATAGACTTAATATTCAAACGAGCAATATCACTATCTTCCTTATCATAAGCTTCCTTCAAAGCATTCTTAATATCATCCGGTAAAACAATAGCAGCCTGCTTATAAATACTACAAACCGCATCACTAACTTCTTTCTGAGTAATCATAAAAAAATACACCCCAAATAAAATATAATATAAATAATAAGTTTGTAAAAAAGAAGTATTAAATTTATTGCATAATACCCCCAGAAAAAATAATCTTCAAAAAAATAGAAAACAATGTAGGATAAAAAAAATCATATCTACAATATTTTTATCCCACAAATAATAAAATATTTTTAAGCTAAAGTAACATTACTAGTCTTCTTATATGCATTATAGTTTTTGTTACCATTGTATGCTAGCGTTAGTGTTATTTTCTTTGATGTGACTGGTTTTGTTAGTGTGTATATTCCTTCAGTGTTTGTTTTTGCAATATATGTTTTGTTGTTAATTGTGATTTTTACATTACTGTTCATCAATACCTTATTGTTAGCATCCAAGAGTTTACCTGTTATAGTAGCCTTTGCATTACTGTAACTGCTACCGGTTAATGTAACTTTAACATTTTGTTTTGCTACACGGAATGTTGTTTTAGCAGTTGCCTTTTTATAGTTCTTATTACCCTTATAGGATACTGTGACATTGTTAACTCCGAGGGTAGTTGCTTTTAGCGTTAAAGTGTATACTCCTTTGCTGTTTGTTTTTGCAGTGTATGCTCTACCGTTAATGTTAATAGTTACTAGTGTGTTCATAATAACTTTACCATTAGCATCAGTTAACTTACCAGTAACCTTGACAGTGTTTTTGTACTTTGTACTACTGATCTTGTTTACTGTGATTTTAAGTCCCTGCTTATAAACTTTGAAAGTTTTCTTAGCAGAAACACTGTAATAATTCTTATTACCATTATAAGATACTGTTACATTATTAGTGCCCACAATCTTAGCAGCCACAGTGTAAGTGAATTTACCACCAGCAACAGTCTTAACCTTAACAGTTTTACCATTAATGTCCAAGTTCAAGAGAGTATTAGCAATAAGTTTACCATTAGCATCACTTAAAACACCAGTAATTTGTACTTTATCACCATAATACACAGCTTTAATACTATCAAGTTTAAGCACGAGATTCTGACGAGTCACCTTAAATGTTGTAGTGTTCTCAGCATAATTATACTTATTATTAGCATCAAAAGACACAACAACACTATTATCACCAACAACAGAAGCCTTAACTGTTAAAGTGTACACTCCATTGTTATCAGTGGTAACTTTCTGAGCACTACCACCAACATTCACAGTAACAGGACTAGAAGCTATAACATTACCATCACAATCACTAAGCTTACCAGAAATAGTTACAGTCTGACCAAACCTAGCACTAGGAACATTATTTATTGTTATAACAGCATCCTTAGCCACACTATCCTCCAACTGTTTAAGAATAGCATCCAACTTATCATTCAACTGCTTATTCTGGTCCTGTAATGCTTTATTCTGATCTTTCAAATCATTATTTGAATCTATTAAATCCTTAGTAGTGTTGGTTAATTGTTCTTTAAGTTCACCATTAGCTTTGGATAAACTATCTAACTGTTTTTGTGCATCCTTGTTCTGTTCCTGTAATGCCTTATTAGCATCAGTTAAATTCTTAGCAGTATTATCTAATTTGTCATTTAACTCTTTGTTTTGTTCCTGTAAGTCATTGTTTTGTTGTGTTAAATTATTTTTAGCATCATTTAATTGTTTAGATAAATCATTATTATCTTTTGTTAAGTTATCTAATTGTTCTTTTAGTTCATTATTAGCCTGTGTAATATTATCCAATTGTTCATTTGTTTTATTGTTCTGTTCTTGTAATTGTTCCAGTTGTTCTTGTAGTTTCTCGTTTTCTTTCTGTAAGTCATCTAACCTGTTTAGTACTTCGTTCATTTCACGATCAGTATCACGGATAGTAACATCCTTACTAGCACTACTTCCATAAATATCAACCGTACCATCGAATGTTACGGTGAGACTGTTTACACCAAGGCCTGGAGTGTAAGTGTAATTATATTCACCATCATCATTAGTAGTTACAATTACTTTAGAACCGTTAAGGTTTAATGTAAGATTAGCACCACCAATAGGAGTATTCTTACTGTCCACGAGTCTACCTGTGATAACTAACTCTTCACCATACAACGGACTATTAGTATTCAAAGAGATAGTACTGTTTAACATCTGAGTAATTTTCACATTACGCACAAAATCATTATAATAATAACTGCCCGTAAAGTTAGCTACCAAATACTCACTAGTATAATCCTCAGGTATTGTAACTGTTGCAGTGTAAACACCATTAGACACACGACCACTTGCAAGCTGAGTACCATCAAGTGTAGTGATTGTTATTTTACCATCAGTTACGTTACTGTTAAGATCATCAGTTAAAGCTAAGTTAATATTAGCAGTAGAACCTTCAACAGTTACACTTGGTGTGACATGTATGTCTGCCTTGGATGTGTTTAAAGTTATAGTTGTAGAGTTACTGTTATATGCATCAGTAACAGGGAAAGTTACTGTGATTTTACCTGCATCAAGCCATTCATTTGTTACAAGTTCTTCAATTGTAGCAACACCATTTTCAGTTTGTGCTGTGTAGGATGAACGGCCAACAGTAAATGTAACATTAGTATCCTGTACAGGATTACCTCTTTCATTTAGGAAAGTAGCTGTTACTTCAACTTTATCATTCAATTTAGCAGTGAATTCATCAACAGCAATTGATACATTGGATTTAACTACACTGATTGATTTTTTGGTCACGTTGTTATTGTAACGTTTTCCATCATAATACCATACTTTGATTGTATAACTATCAGAATCGTCAATATACTCTGCTACTGGAATAGTTACTGAAGTTGTTCCATCAGTTAAATCCTTAATGTCAATTAAGTATCCACTATAATAAACTTCAACATAACCTTTACTGACAGGTTTACTATTATTCAAATCATTAACGGTAATAGTAACTTTAAAATCATCATCAATATATGCCTGATTATCACAATCTATGACTATCTGAGTATCATAACTAGGAGTGTTATCCTCAACAGTATTTTCTCCACCATTTACGCTGTCATCACCAACAAGTGAAGCAGCAACAAGATAATTGTTACGAACTATATTATTACTGGATTCATCATCAAAGACAATAGTATTAACAGCAGACGTAGTTACTGTATTGTTTTCAAATACAAGATTTCTAGTATTTTCTACATTAATTGCATCTGTAGAATTGAATGAACAATTATTGAATACTACATTATTACTTGAATTTAGGGTAATTTTACCATTAAAAGTACAACCATCAAAGTGAATACCAGTATTATTTATTATTAAATCCTTATTGAAAGTACAATTAAAGAAATTAATATATCCAGTATCAAATATTAAATCCCCATCAAATATAGCTCCAATGAAATTTGTTCCTGTAGATCCTTCATTGAAATAAATATTTGATTCTATATTAGATATTTGATGAATAGACTCGAAATTCAAAGGTTTACTTAAATAAAGATTGTTAAGATATAGCACATTATTTATTCTAGTGAAAAAAGCACTATAATTAGTATTAAACTCATAAAACAATACTGTTGCAGAATCATTAACTGAATTTAAAATATTTCCCTCTTTATCAAATACTCCTTGACGCCAAGTAGTCAATACATAAATATTGTCTTTAGGATATTCCAATAAAACATAAGAATCATCATCTAATTGAGGATTATTACCACCATTCAATACAGTTGAATTGATAAATGTCCACCCTCTAGCCTGTGCTGAACCACTAAAATAGGAATTTTCTACAGTAATTGAACTACTCAATTGCATTATTAAATTTAGATTATTTGTTTCTAAAATGATACCATTAACAATGTTACCCGTTTCTATGAACATTATAGGCATGTCTTGGGAAGTAAAATTAAGTATTAATTTATCCCCACTTTCAAATACTCCAGATTTAAATGTATAAACAGTATATCCCATATTTCTTACGTCAAAAAAATCTTCCGCATTACTTTCATTAATATAATATACTTTATTTGGAAGGTTTCCATAGTTATTTATTAAAGTAACTTCAGTTGAGTTTTGTATGGTATCATCACCAATGGAATTATTAGTATTTAACTGATTATTAGATAAAGTATTATTATTACCACTTACTATTACTGCATACTCTTCATTAGAAGAAATTATATTATTATTTAATGTATTGTTTTCTCCACTTACAATGACTTTTTTTGCTGTGTTGTTCTCAAATACTGTATTATTATTTATTGTAACATTGATTATAGAATTGTTATAAGCTTTATTATCTGTGAATCTAGCTGAATCAATAGTATTATTGTAAAAATTACCTGTGAAAACAAATTGAGCTCCACCACGGACATAATTATTCCTGAAAGTTATATTGTTTATATTTGTTACAACCCCATAGTCAACATCAGCCCATTGAGGCCTTACTGCAGCATTTGCATCAATATAATTATTTTCAATAATATGATTTGATCCTTCTAATACTAACCCAAGGCAGGTAGCCATGGAATCAGTATTGTATGAACAAATAGTATTATTTCTGATAGTAATATTGTTATTAGGCCCACCTTGATATGTAGTCAAATAGAAAACATTACCAACCCAACCTTCAGATCCATTAGCAATAACTGTATTATTTTCAAATAGACAATTGGATGCTCCAGCAACTACAACATTGCTATGTCCTCCATTATGGATTGTACTGAAATAACTGTTAGTGACTGTAATATCATGTGACTTTTCCCTAATACTAAATGATCCCACTCCAAATCCTGTGCTAGTTTCACAAATAACGGAAATATTGTTTATATTAACATCATAAGTATTAGCAACCCATATTCGAGTATTATGAAATGTGATTCCTGTAATGTTTGTACCTGCACTCCCTTCTGAAATTTGGAACATACCATTTTTATAACCACCAGAAGTACCCACAGAAAGAGTATTCAAATCAATATAAGCATCTCCCGTAGAAGAAATAATATTTAATGGTTTATTAATATTTAATGCAAATTTTGGATCATCCAATTTACCTTGAATATCAATAGTATCCCCTTCAGTTACATTTTCATTAAATTTACCATCAGTAACATATTCACCAAAGTTGTTTGAGTTTAGTGTGATTGTTTGTGCTTCTTTTTTTATATTATTTTTCTTATTTTTTGTAATGCTTTTTTCATTAACACTGCTTGTTATTTCATTATCATTTTTAGATTTATCTGTACTATTAACTGTATTAGTACTTTTTGTTGTGTATTTTTTAGTATGTGTTATTTGATCTGAAGTATCACTGTCTACATTATTAAGTGTGTTTTGATCAATATTTTCACTTAGTATTGCTACTTCATTTACTGTATCTTCGGATACTTCTGTTGCCATTGTTACTGACATACATAGTATTAGTAGCATACCTAGTAGAATAGTCTTGAAAAACTTACTATTCAAGATGACTTCCTCCCATTATTGTTTGTAATAAATTGTTGTTATTATAATTTGTTTTATCTAATAGTAACTTCTTTAATAGGATTCCTTTGAAGATTATATCGTAGTTTTGAAAAAAATAATGTATTTCTAATAATTTAATTTTCTTGTATTTTTTAAATTATTAGTTAATTATTTTTTGTAGTTATTGGATTTATCTTCTTAGGGTTATCCTATAACTTAATAAAATAGGAAGGAAAAAGTTATTATTGTTAGAATGATTTTTTTGTTATAAAAAATTTTTCTAATTAGTATTGGTAGTAATAGGTGTTCAAAAGCTTTATATACTGTTACTACCAAAATTAATAGTAACGATTTCTTCTTATTTATTAAGTTAATACATAGTTTGTTNCCCCCCCCCCTATAAAGGTTTCTATTTACTTGTTTTTAAAAATTGATTAATTTTTCTTAGTTTTAGCTAAAAATAACTGATATCCTTAGAATAATTTTTTTGACTTGTTAAGTTTGACTATTCAAAAAAATAAGAGTTTTTATCAAGAATTTATTATAATTTTATAATTTTTTAAAAATTATGATATATTTTATTTCATGAAATTTTAAAAAAATAGTATATAGTATATTTATTATATCTAAAATCAGTTGCATCGTTTTTTGAAATAATAATGAGAGAAAAAAATTAACCAAAAAAAGTTTCAATATAACCACAGGATAAAATACTAAAAGTATTATTAAGATAACAGTCCTTAAAACAAATATACTCTGTCAAAAAGATATGTATTTAGAAGAAAACTGTTAAATTAAAACATTATCCTATAAAATAAGGAAACATCATTAAAATTCTATCCATCCTAAGTATAAAAGAATGAGGATAATTATAATTCTAAGGAAGGAATAATTAGAAAGTTATCTCTTGAATTTTGTTTTTTTTTTCTTCGTTATAGTGTACTATAACGAATGAAAATTTAGGATAAACTACATAATATTTAATACAAATTATGTAATATTATTATAATATAATCATGTACCTATAGTAGGAGTTTAATAAAAATGGTTACTAAAACAAAAAGTTTTAAATTAGATTCTGAATTATTAAAGCAAATTAAAATTCGTGCTACTGAAAAAGAAATAACTCAAAGTGAATTAGTTACAAAATATTTAAAAAATGGTTTAAAATACGATTTATCAGAAAGTGATTATAAACTCATAGAATTATTGAATCATGATACAAAAAACCATTTAAATAAAATTAAAAATGATTTTAAAATCCCAGACGAGTTAAAATATGATTCTAAAAAAGAAAATAAACCTATAACAAAAGAAAAAATCATATTTGAAGATGAAGGTAGTACAAACATATTTACTGACATTATAGGAATTGTTTCAAGTCCTGAAAGAACAAATAGTGTTAAATTAAAAAAAGAAACATATAATAAGAGTTAAAGAGATATCATGTTACTTTATGATAGCAGTTCCATTTTAGCACTTTTTAATAAAACGATACGAACAAAAATGCTAAGTTATTAAATGATTAACATTCTATTTTAAACTAAAAAAGGCTATAAATAATACAGTATTAATTGAAGTATTAAATAAATTAAAAAGAAGTTATTATAATCAATGCGAAACAATATTATCAACTTTTTGTTAAGTATGGATGAAATTTTTTATGTTGAAAACGGAGATTATAAAAAAGCAATAGCATTGATGGAACAATATAAATATGATATTAATTATAGTGATTGTTTGATAATATTGATTATGCATAATAATAATCTTAACACAATTGTTTCTTTTGATGATAATTTTAATCATATAAGTCATATAAACCGGGTTTATATTTAATTTAGGATCTGTAAAAAACTTGTTATGAGCAAAAATTATTAATATTCAAATATATTTTATTATACAAATAAAAATATATTGTTTCAACATTATCTTTTTTCATCCAAAAACCAGACTTTCTTATATTTAACTTTATTGTCTTCATTTAATTCTTTAGTAGATGCCACTGTGTTAAATATAGTTATAAACAGGGTGTCTCTGAAAATCCTCTGTTGATATGATGTTAATTTTATATTTTTTTGAATGAAAAATCTTAATGAATATTAATAACTATTTTTCTGAGTTCATCAACTATCATTATATCATTTATTATTAATCCCTCTTCATTCCATACAATGTCCTAAGTATCTTAAACAAAATTTGAAGTTATTATATACTTAAAAATATATATCATGTAATAATTATTATTAAGTGATAAAAATGGTATATACTCTTGAAGAAATTAAAAATAAGTCCATTCCAATCATAAAATCTTTTGGAATTAAACGTTTATGTTTATTTGGTTCTTATGCTAAAGGTATAGCAACTGAGGATAGTGATTTAGATTTTATAATGGATAAGGGAAGATTAAAAGGTTTACAATATATTTCATTAGTTAATGCTTTGGAAAAGGAATTCGAATGTCATGTTGATTTAATATCATATGGTGGATCGAACAAAGAATTTATTGAAAATATCAAAAAAGAGGAGGTTCTCATATATGAAAGAGAGACTTGGCATAAATTAGTTTCAAGAGAAAAAAAGTAATACTCGAAAAAATATTAACTTTTTTTTCAAAATGATAACTAGTATTATGTCTTTGTTCAAATCAAATGTAACAATACCCTTTTCTTTTATTGTTTATTTTTGAAAATAGTCTTGTATTTTTTTGATTTTCTCTGGGGCAGTCCGTGCCCACTTATACAGTCGTTCCTTGGGGAAGTTCTGCTTACTTTTACGTATGATGTTACATGCTGCRTTGATATCTGCATTTATTAATGTTCCGTTGCTTGTTTTATAGAGTCCTCTTTTTATTCGTTTTCCTTTAAATTYATATTCMTCNNNTTYTTCTTTGTTTGTTTTGTAGGTTGGTAGTATGTCGTTGTCTAGGAAACTGCTTTTGCTTGTGTATGATTCTTCGGTAATAATTAGTTTGATGTCGTATTTTTGGCATTGTGTTTTTAGTTTGTTTATGAATTTTTTGAAAGCTATTTGTGTGAATATTAGRGTTTTGTTTTTTTCTCATATCTGTTTCGTATTGGAAGTTTTTGTTGTATCCGAGTATTATGGTTCCTATGTCTTGTTTTTTGCATGTATTCTATTATGAATTTGGTGGTGTGATCTAGGAAGTTGTTTTGTATTGCTTTAAATTTGGTGTTTATTTTTTGTATTCGTTTGGATGTTTTTAGTCCCTGTTTGTTTAGTATTGATTGATATTGTGCTGTTTTTTTGCATTTGAAGGCTATATTGATTTTTTAAAAATCGCCCGCCCACAATGTATGGGGTCCCTTCACTTGTAACAATACTTGCCATAATTATTAACACCCAAATCAATACCCATCATTTTACTTTCATCTAAATTTAGGGACTCTTTTTCCATTTGATATGTGAAATTGGCTTTAAACGTTTGTCCATTCTTTAGTGGTATAATTTCTACTTGTATAATCTTTTTGTCACGTATATTTTCCGGAATTCTAATACGTGGTCTGCAATCTTTGGATTTTAATTGTTTTTTATATTCTCTGCTTAAGGGTAATTCAATGTAACCCTGGGCTAATTTTTTCTTGGAAGAAGTTATTGCCTCCCGTGGTATTATGATATTATGTAAACGGTTATCTCTGGTTTTAGGTTTATTTAATGGTCGTTTATATTCATTATCGATGCTTTTATTTGTTAATGCAACATAAGAATTAAAAGATTCAACATGCTTTTTAATAACATTATTTGCTATATGAGCTTGAATAAGTGAATAATCTTTACTGAATTCGGTTCTAACTTTAGTGATTATTGATTTGAAATTCAACTGTTTAAAATGTTTATCATCAGCACATTTATCTAATTTAGTAGTTTTTATAGCACAATTTCTTAATTTATTCAATTTCAATGAAATATCCACTAAAACATTGAATTGTTTCTTAGAAAGACCTCTAATAAGAGTACTTTGAGTTAAAAATATACAATTTTCATCTATCATAATAATTAATACTGCTTATTTCACTCCATTAACTTTAAAACCGAAAATCAAGAAAAGAATTTCATAAATAACAATTCTATGACTTCGATAATATAAATTATAAAATAAAATGTATATAAGTTTAATCCAAGAGCAGCTGGTAAGTAATCAAGGGGGTCTTGGTAAGTAATATTTAACAATATTATATATACATAAGTAACAATCATACCAAAAAAAAGTTTCATCCACATAAAAAGTATTACAAAAACGAATTTATGCCACCAACACTCAAAGATAAAAAAAAAGTTATCGAAATGATTCTTAAATATTGTTATAGTATGGAATATACATTATAGCATTGTAATCAAAAGTTTCTTTTAAAGATTGAGTACCCTCCAAATTGCATATATGTTATACTCTAGTTTGTTAGTTTGCTCATACTTCTTGAAACTTTCATTCATAGTTCCTTTATGCCTAGTTGTGGAAAATACTATTTTTATAAGATATGTCATTGCAGCAGTATAAGGGTTATATGTAAACTCAGGTATAGAAATATTAATTAAATTTGAATTAATTAATAAAAGTCTAAATAAATAGTTTTACATTTATATGTGCAATTTTTATCTTATTTATTTAAATAAAAGTATTATATCTAAAAAAAAGTGAATATTATATTAAAAAAGAGTTTTATTTTAAAAAAAGGTAAGATGAAGTAGAGGAATAATTGTTATTATAATTATTCTGTTAATCCGAATTGTTTACTTTGTCCGTCAACAAATTTTTGGATTATTTCTATGTGTTCTTCATCTAAGTGTCTGAATCTTTTTTGTGCTTTGAGGTATTCTTCGACTGGTAGTTTTTGGCTTGGTTTTACTGTTACTTCTATTTGTCCGTTTACTGCTTCGTATAGTAGCCACATGTGTGTGTCTACTGCGAGTTTTCCGAGTTTTACTGTTTTGTCTGGTGAGTAACCCCATCCTGTTGCACATGGTTGTAGTACGTGGATGTATGCTGGTCCTGGTGTTTCTGCTGCTTTTTTGACTTTTGCCATTAGGTCTTGTGGGTGTGATATACATGCTGTTGCTACGTATGGTACTCCGTGTGCGACCATGATTGCTGCCATGTTTTTCTTGAATTTGTCTTCACCGAAGCTTTCTTTTCCTGCTGGGGATGTTGTTGTGCTTGCTCCGTACGGTGTTGAACTACTTCTTTGTATACCTGTGTTCATGTATGCTTCGTTATCGTAACATATGTAGATGATGTTTTGTCCTCTTTCCATTGCTCCTGATAATGATTGCATACCTATGTCTGTTGTTCCTCCATCTCCTCCGAATACTACTATGTTGGTGTCTTCTTTTCCTTGTGCTTTGAGTGCTCCTTCTACTCCGCTTGCTACTGCTGATGCGTTTTCGAATGCTACGTGGATCCATGGTATTTCCCATGCAGTTTCTGGATAAGGTGTTGTGATTACTTCTAGACATCCTGTTGCAGATACTGCTATGGTGTTTTCACCTAGTGCTTTGAGTGCTAGTCTTGCTGCTATTGTTGCTCCACATCCTGCACATGCACGGTGTCCTGGTGCTAGGTATTCTTTTTCGTCTACTCCTTTCATTTTAATCTACTCCCTTAATCCTATCCATTCTACATCTTTTGTAGGGTTTTCTGTTTTTGTTATGATTTCTTCTATGTCTTTTGGTGTGATGTCTCTTCCACCTAATCCAAGTACATAACCGTATGTTTCATTATCTACTGATGATTTTACATCTGTGTATAATGCTCCTCCTACTGAGAATGATATGTCTTTGTCTAGTACTGCTAGTTTTGCATCTTTTACTGCTTCTTTTAGTGCTTCTTTTGGGAATGGTCTGTATGATCTTACTCTTATTAGACCTATTTTTTTACCTGCTTCTCTTTGTTCGTCTATTACGTCTTTGATGGTTCCGCAGATTGATCCCATTGCTACTAGTATTATGTCTGCATCTTCGGATTTGTATTCTTCTATTAGTCCATAGTATCTTCCGAATTTGTCTCCGTATTCTTTTCCTACTTCTTCTATTAGTGCTTTTGAGTCGTTGATTGCTTGTTCTAGTTCGTATCGGATTTCTAGGTAGTGGTCTGGGTCTGCTAGTGTTCCTAGACTCATTGGGTCTTCTGTTCTGAGGTATGCGTTTACTGCTTCGAATGGTGGTAGGAATTCGTTTGCTTCTTCTTGTGTGATTAGTTCTACTGGGTCTACTGTGTGTGTGAGTATGAATCCGTCTACACATACCATTACTGGTACGCATATTTCTGGGTTTTCTGCTATTTTGTATGCTTGTAGTACTGTGTCGAATGCTTCTTGTCCTGTTTCACAGAATATTTGTATCCATCCTGAGTCTCTTTCTGAGATTGAGTCTTGTTGGTCGTTCCATATGTTGATTGGTGCTGATAGTGCACGGTTTGCGTTTGCCATTACTATTGGTAATCTCATACCTGCTGCTGCGAATACTGGTTCGTGCATGTATGCGAGTCCTTGGCTTGATGTTGCTGTGAATACTCTTACCCCTGCACCTGATGCTCCTATTGCTGCACTCATTGCACTGTGTTCTGATTCTACTCTAATGTATTGTGAATCTAGTTCTCCATCTGCAACGTAGTCTGCTAGTTTTTCGGATATTTTTGTTTGTGGTGTTATAGGATATACTGGTATTACTGCAGGTCTTGCAAGTTTAACTGCTTCAGATATTGCTTCTGCTGATGATATTACTTTTACTACCATTATTCCCTCTCCATTGTTATTGCTTTTACTGGACATTCTTCTGCACAGATTCCGCATCCTTTACAGTAATCGTAGTCTGGATTATATTCTAGGGATATGCATCCGTCTGGGCAGTATAAATAACAGATTCCGCATCCTATACATTTTTCTTTATCTGCAACTGGTTTGAATGTCCTCCAACTTCCAGTTTTGTTTCTCCTGGTGCTTCCAGGATCTCTTACAGCGGCTCCTATTGATTTCATATTTTTCACCATTTTTCTCCTTATTTATTCTACATTTTGTTCGTAGATATATTCTGTAGCTTTGAGGTTTGTTTCTGCTACTTTGCCTTTGAATGTTGATTTTATTGTAGTTAATAATGAATCAATAGATACTACTTGTGTTTTTGCTGATAAGTATCCTAACATTATAGTGTTTACTATGTTTCTTCCTATGTTGTCTAATGCTATTTGTGTTGCATCTACGGTGTATGTTTCAATATTTTGTTCTTCGAGTGATGGTATTACGTCTCTTGTTGTGTTTACTAATATTGCTCCATCTTTTTGTAAACCAGAAGTTAAGTCTACTACGTTTGCTAGTGTTTCATCTAGTACTACTACGTATTTTGGTTCGTATATTTGATATCTTCTTCTGATTGGTTCTTCACTTATTCTTGTGAATGCGGTTACTGGTGCTCCTCTCCTTTCAACACCAAAAGATGGGAAAGCTTGGGTGTATTTGTCTTCTTCAAATACTGCTTTTGCTAAAATTTCTGCAGCTGTTACAGCTCCTTGACCTCCCCTTCCGTGAAATCTTATTTCAATCATTGAGAAATTCCTCCAAATCATCTCATAATTATTTTTTTTTCGTGAATAATAATGGTGGATTAATATTTTATGTTGTTTTTTCAAATATCCACACTATAATTAATCATGATAAATAGTTATGTTTTTTATTATATTTAAAATTGTGGTTTGGTATTAAAATATGTTTAATTTTTTGAAAATTTAATAATCAATATCAAATCTAAGGAGAGTAAAATAAAAAATTGATAAAAAATTTACAAAAAAATGAAAAAAAAATAAAAACTATAACAATATAGATAAGAAAAAATAAATAATTTATAGAAAAGGGACATAAACATACATGATAAATCATTACAAATTAAGGAAAATAAAAAAAAAGATAAACAAAAAAAACAAGAAATAACAACAATAAAACAAAAAGAGGTGATAAAAATTAAAGTATTAATAATCACAGGACAACAAGCAGAAACACTAATAAGAAAAAACCTCAAAAACTATACAAAACACGAAATATACCTAAAAGTAATACCAATGCCCATAGCAGCATTCATCACACCAAAAATAATAATTTATCACCTTAAACAAAAAAACATACTAAACTCATTAAACAACAATAACACAACACCCATAGACAACATAGACATGATAATAACACCCGGACTAATAAGACAAGACACAACAGAAATAGAAAAACAACTGAAAATAAAAGCATACAAAGGACCAAGCAATGCCGCAGACCTGAAACTAACATTAGACATAATAGACAAAATAGAACTTTCAACAAACACCCCCGCAGATAAACTAATACGAGACCAACAATACCAGGAAGCAATAAAAACCATAAAAAACTATGAAAACCCAGAACACATAAAACAATTACTGGAAAAAAAAGGAAACATACAAATAAACACCTGCCCAGTAGGACCTGACTTTCCAATGAGAATACTCGGAGAAATAGCCAATGCCCCACAATTAACAGACAAACAACTACTAAACAAAGTACAATACTACCTGGACTCCGGAGCAGACATGATAGACATAGGCATGCACGCAGGAGAAAACAATCCCCAACAAGCACACCACATGATAAAACTAATAAAAGACAACTATGATACAACAGTAAGCATAGACACAATGAACACACAAGAAATAAAAGAAGGACTGAAAGCAGGAGCTGACATGGTACTTAGCCTAGATCATGGAAACTATGAAAAAGTAATCAACGACATCAAAGATTACGATGCAAAAGCCGTGATAATACCAACCAACTATAAAACAGGATACATACCAAAAACCGCAGAAGAAAAGGTTCAATCCCTAGAATCATTAGACAAAAAATGTCACAACATAACCACAATAGCAGACCTATTACTAGACCCGATAAACAGTCCATCATTAACCGAATCAATACAAGCATATAAAACATACAGGGAACAAAACCCATACAAAACAATGTTCCTAGGAATAGGAAATGTATCCGAACTATTAGATGCAGACAGTAACGGAGTTAATGCAGTATTAACTGGTATAGCAATGGAAATAAACATTAACATATTATTCACACCAGAAAGCAGTCCAAAAACAAGGGGAAGTATAAAAGAATTAAAAACCGCATCAGACATGATGTTCCTTTCAAAAATTAAAAACAACATACCCAAAAATTTGGGAATACATCTAATACAATACAAGGACCAGTATGCTAAAGACGATGTTAATATAGATACGAATGATATTCCAGAAATTAAAGCAGTAGCTGATGGAAAATTTATACCAGACACAAGGGGCAGTTTCAAGATAATAGTATCTGATGGATTAATAAAGGCCATACATTACAAAGATTATGTTAAACATTGCGTTATAACCGGGACAACTGCCAGAGCAATATATGAGGAAATATTACGAAGAAATATGATTAGTAGAATGGAACATTCAGCATATCTGGGCATGGAGCTTGAAAAAGCAGAAATTGCACTAAAATTAGATAAAACATATATTCAAGATTTTCCAATATTCTAATATATAAGAAATTTTAATAGGTAGGAGAAAAATAATTTGACACAAAATGTTTGTACTCAATGTGGATATGAACATGTAGTTATCCATAGAAAATATAATGGTCAACGATTATGCAGTTCATGTTTCCGAAAATCAATAGAAACAAAGGTTTTAAAAACTATAAAGAAACAAAAATTAATCACCAAAGGTGATAAGGTACTGGTTGGCTTATCCGGTGGTAAAGATAGTGTTGCTTTATTGAAGATTCTTAACATTCTTAAAGAAAAGAATATCATAGAATTAGAAGCCGTTACAATAGATGAAGGCATATCCGGTTATCGTGAAGAAGGTGTGAGGATAGCAAAGGATGTGGCAGAAAAATTAAATATTAAACATCATATCATATCATTTAAGGACAAATATAAGTTTACAATTGATAAGATTATGGAAGTTGAAGCAAAAGAGGAACATCCTCAGCATGCATGCACATATTGTGGAGTGTTCCGTAGACAAATATTTAATCAAACTGCCCGAGAAGTTAATGCAACAAAACTTGCAACTGGACATAACCTTGATGATGAAACACAAAGTATCCTGATGAACTATCTTGAAGGTAATGTTAACAATATGGTTCGTATAGGATATAAGACAGAATCACGTGATGAAAGATTTACTCAAAAGATTAAGCCATTACGAGAGATTCCAGAAAAAGAGATTGGCCTGTACGTTTTAGAAAGTGGATATGAAGTTCATTTTGATGGATGTCCATATGCACATGAATCATTCCGTATGGAAATTGGGGACTTTTTAAGAGAAGCTGCTCTTAAACATCCGACAATAATGTACTCTACATTAAATGGTTTTGAAAAAATTAAGCCTGCTATTAAAACTGATTATTTGAATAATTATAAAGGACAACCAAATAAAACTTGTACCCGTTGTGGAGAACCATCTTCACAGGACGTGTGTAAGTCTTGTAAATTTTTAGAAAAAATACATGAAAAACTAAAAACAGAGGAATAATAATATGAGCATAAAATTAATAAATAAAAGTGATGTTAAAGAAATAGAATTTACAGAAAATACAAGTATTGAAACAATTCTTAAAAATGAGAACATTCCTATTGAAACTGTAGTTATCAAACAAAATGGAGATACTGTAACTGAAGATGAGATTGTTAATGATAATGATGAAATAGAAATTATTAAAGTAATTTATGGTGGATAAACATAATATTACATTTATCTTCTTTTTAATATTTTATCCAAATCTTTTAAAAATTTATCAATGTGTTCCTTTTTTACATGTGGCATTAACACTAACCGGATTGCATATGGATATTCTGCTACTGAAACATGCCAATCCAGTTTAAGTAATTCTTGTTTTAATGAATCAACATCCATACAATCTGTTTTGAATGATATTAAATTCAGTTCGGGTTTACATATTACACTGATATTCTTCATTGATTGTAATTTCTTATAGGTGTATTGTGTTAAATTAATTGTGTTTTTAACTGTTTTTTTATAACCCTCTTTTCCATAATGGTTAAGTAAGGTCCAAGTGGCTGCTGTAGCTGCACCAGTTCGGGTGCCAACTATTGTTGTCTGTTTATCTTTAGTAAGATATGGTGTTTTAACTGAAAGTAAATCCAAATGTTCTTTATGCCTGAATATTATTCCACCAGCAGGTACAGGTGCAAGTCCCATTTTATGAGGATCTATCGTCATAGAAGATACACCCTGGCATTTAAAGTCAAAATTTAATTGAACACTATTTTCCTTATCTAAAAAGGGTAATATGAAGCCGCCAAGAGCAGCATCCACATGTAAATAAATATTATGTGAAGAAGCTATTCTGGAGATTTCCTCTATATCATCAACCATACCCAATTCAGTAGTACCTGCAATAGCAACAATAGCCATAGTATTCTCAGTAATCAAATCCTCTATTTTTGAAACATCCATCTTATAGTTATCATCCAAGGGAACATAAACCGGTTTCAAGGACAACATAGAAACTATCTTCTTAAAAGAAAAATGAGCACTTCTCGGCAAAATTACCTCAGGAATACCATCACGGCGTGATTCATACAAATACTTTGCTACACACATAGCCATAATATTAGCCTCAGTACCACCGGTAACTATATGCCCTGCAGGATTAGATAAATGCAATAATTCACCAAGAATAGAAATAACTTCCCGTTCCATAATAGCTGTTCCCTTAAATAAACCAGGATCTCCAAGATTTGTTTCGATAAACATTTTATAAGCTTTCATAGCAACAGGATCAGGTTTAGTACACATAGAACCTAATATTCTACCTGATTCATAATGTAAATCCATATCATAAAATTCGGATAATTTTTTAAAAATTTCATCTTCTGTTAAACCATGTTCTAACATTACATCACTAAACCTAATAGAATTATAATACAACAATCATAAGATACTAAAAAAAAGGGAGTATCTCTTAAAACTAATAACTATACTGTAAATACAATATTATTTTTATAATACAATATTTGTTATTTAAAATTAAAATATCTTAAGAAAAAATCATTAAAGGTAAAGGGTGGTGAAGAGTGTTAAATTTATTCATTTTTTAAAACTTTTCTAGCTGCATCAAGCATAATTCTCTTTTCTACTTTAGCAACTAATTTTCTTATTGTTGGAACTGCATCAGTATTTGCTGAAATACTGCTTATTCCAGCTTCAACCAATTTTTCAACAATTTCTGGTTTACTACCTGCTTGTCCACAGATACTTGTAGTTACTCCTGCTTCATTACATTTTTCAATTACATGCATGATTAATTTTAGTACAGCAGGATGTGCTTCTGTGTAATGTTTTGCAACTAACTCATTATTTCTGTCTAATGCAAGAGTATATTGTGTTAAATCATTTGTTCCAAAACTTACAAAGTCAAGGCCTTCTGCGATGAAATCTTCTATGATAAGTGCTGATGCTGGAGTTTCAACCATCATACCAAAGTCTACATCAACATGTGGTATTAAACCTACTGATTTAGCTATTTCTTTAGCATCATGAAGTTCGGAAGGTTTATGTAATAATGGTAACATTACACCAATATTTGTGTATCCTTGGTCATGTAGTTTTTTAATAGCTTTGAATTCTGCTCTGAGAATGTCTGGTTGATCTAATTCTCTTTTTATTCCTCTCCAACCTAGCATTGGGTTTGCTTCGTCAGGTTCGTTTTCTCCACCTTCTAAAGTTTTAAATTCATCGGTAGGTGCATCGAGTGTTCTGTACCAAACTGTTTTTGGATAGAATACGTCAACTACTTTGAGTATGTTATCAACTAATACTTGTACTAGTTCATCTTCTCGGCCTTCATCAATAAATTTGTATGGTACTATTCCTGTTGCAAGCATCATATGCTCTGTTCTGAGTAATCCTACACCGTCTGCTCCTGTTGCGTAAGCTTTTTGTGCTGCTTCAGCCATACTTACATTTACTTTAACATCAGTAACAGTTATTAATGGTGCTGCAGAGGTTGTGGCTTGTGATTCTTCATTTGAAGCATCGTCTTTGTTTCCTCCAAATGCTCCTTCGAATACTATACCTTTTTTACCATCTATTGTTACTTGGGTATTTTCTTCGAGGATTGTTGTTGCTTCACCTGTTCCTGCTACACATGGTATTCCTAATTCTCTGGAAATGATTGCTGCGTGACAGGTTACTCCACCTTCATCAGTTACTATACCGTTTGCTCTTTTCATTGCTGGAACCATGTCAGGAGTTGTCATAGTAGTGACTAGAATGTCTCCATCGAGGATTTTATCGAGTTCATCTAGTTTTTTGATGATTTTAACTGTACCTGATACTAATCCAGGACTTGCTCCTAATCCTCTGGTTAATATAACTCTTTCTTCTTCATCATCTAATGATTCATTGTTTTTGTCTTCATCGATGTTGTCTAGAGTTGTGATTGGTCTTGCTTGAAGCATGAATACTTTATCGTTTTCTATACCCCATTCAGTGTCCATAGGTGCACCGTAATGTTTTTGTATTCTTCTTCCAAGTTGGGTTAGTTGTTCTAAATCTCCATCAGTTAGTACACGTTCATCTTTTTTGTCTTCTGGAACTTCTATTTGTACTGTTGCACCGGTTTCTGGGTCTTTGGTAAACATTGTTTTTTTGGTGTTTATTCTGTATGATTTGATTTCATCATTTGCTTTATCATACCTGCATGTATCAGGTGTTACTGTACCGGATACTACACCTTCTCCTAGTCCCCATGCACCTTCTATGAGCATTTCTTCTTCCCCGGTTGATGGGTCTACTGTGAACATTACTCCAGCTTTTTCAGAGTTAACCATTTGTTGAACTACTACTGCTATTAATACTTTTGAATGATCAAAGTCATTTTCAGCTCTGTAGAATATTGCTCTAGCTTCGAATAATGAAGCCCAACACATTCTTACATTTATTAATACATCATCTATTCCGCTGATGTTTAGGTAAGTGTCTTGTTGACCTGCGAATGATGCGTCAGGTAGGTCTTCTGCTGTTGCAGATGATCTTATTGCTACTACTACATCATCTTTTTCTACATCTAAACATAGTTTGTTATATGATTCTATGATAGCATTTTGGATATCATCAGGAATTGGTGTGGTAACTATTAGATCTTTTATGTCTTCTGCTACTTTTTGTAATTCACTTGTGTTATTGATATCTAGACTTGCTAGCATTGCATTTATTTGGTCTACAATTCCAGTTTCTGTGATGAATTTTTGATATGTTCCTGCTGTGATAACAAAACCTGGTGGTACTGGAATTCCTGCATTTGTTAATTCTCCAAGGTTAGCTCCTTTACCTCCAGCTACAGGAATATCATCCTTTGAAAGCTGTTTAAAAAACTCAACATAGTTCATTTGTAACACTCTTCTTTATAATTTTATTCCATTATTAATGATTTATATAACAATTTTAAAGGATTATTAATCAATTATGTTAAATAATTGATGTTTATATAAATTCGACTATTTATTCTATTATTAAATCCTTTCATTCTAGTTATGTGATTTTTTGGTTTTTTTAGAATTGAACAAGGTCATGTCCTTTGTCAACTACTAATTTACAGGATACTGGTAATTTCATTGCAGCTCTGTAAAGTGCTGTTTTTGCACTTTCGAAGTCTTTCACATTTACGTATGCTGTGATAACTTTTTGGTTTTTGCGTACTAATGCTTCTGAACTTACTGCTTTACCGAATGCTCCTCTCATTCCACTTTGTACCCTATCTGCACCTGCTCCGGTTGCCATTGGGTTTTCTCTTACTATGTGGTGTGGGTATACTCTGATTTTTAATCTGTATCCTAGTTTACCTGTGGTTCTTTGTAAGTATCTGTTAGATGCAACCCTTGCTGCTTCTAATGAGTTGTGTGATAAATGAGTGTGATCTTTTACTGCTAATGAGATTTCTAGTGGGAAATCTTCTGATAAGTTACCCATATCATATTGTACAATTTTTGATGCTGGGATTTTTCTAATATAATCTTTTCTTGTGTATGGTCTTACCATTCTGTTGTCCTCCGTTTATATATTCTTTTTTTCATCATATTTTATGTGAAAATTTTTTTTAATAATACAATAAATAGTATTCTATTAAAAATATCGATTATTTATATTAATCGAATATACTAGTTTATGATTTGTTAAAGATATTATATATAAATTCTGTTAATAATTTTTAGGAACAATATTCATAATAAGGTGTATGAAATTATTAGTATTGAAAAACAAAGTTGTAATTATGAAAATTAAAACTAAATTAACTTTTAATTACATTAACAGAAAATATGCAGAAATTGCTTATCAATCATTATATCCTGATAATGAAGGTTTTGTTGAATCATATGTTGATGATAAAAAATTAGTTTGTATTATTGAGAATGAGAATATTTCCACTGTTTTAAATACTGTTGATGATTTAATTCAGTGCGAAAAAATGATTGAAATGACTTCAGAAATTATATAAAAAAGATAGTTTTAGGGATAATACCTAAAAATCTTATTCTTCATCTTCAGGTAAAACTTCAGGAATTTCTTCTTCTTCAGTTTCTTCTGGAGTGTTATCTTCGAATTCGTCTATGAATTGAACTTTTTCTATTTCTTCAATGTTTTCATAGATTTCTCTTGCTACTCTGAATTTTGAGAGTGTTACTTCTTGTGCTGATCTTTGGTCGAATCCTGCAATTAATCCTAAGTTGATTTTTGCAATATCGTCTTCAAATTCGATTTTTGCTTCATCTAAGTTTAAGCTAGGGTTTCCGTAGTATACTTCTATTAATCCTTTAATTTTTTCTTCGTTGTCTTCGATTTCTTCAACTATTTCTAATTCGTATACTATGTCTTTTCCTGCTAGTTCATGGTTGAAGTCTACTCTTACTCTTCCACCATCTACTGTTCTTACTATTCCAGGGTTTCCTTCTAATGATAAAGGCATTCCTACAAATGGTTTGATGTTTTGTTTTTTGAATTCTTTCATTGGTATTAGTTGTATTTTACTTGGATCTCTTTTACCGAATGCATCTTCTGCTGCAATTTCGACTGTTTGTTTGTCTCCTACATCTAATTTTTGGATTTCTTCATGTAATTTTGGTAAGAGTTGACTTGATCCTACAGCTAAAACCATTGGATGGTAATCTTTATCTGGATTTGCTATTCCTGCTTCTTCTGCAACTTCTTGGTATGTTGTGTCGAATACGTCTCCAGTTTCTTTTACTTTACCTGTGTAATTTAATCTTATGAAAGCTTTATCATTTATTGCCATATTTTTCCATTATCTCCTTGTAAATTATTTTTTAAGTTTTGTTCAAATTTTTTTAGAACTTCTTTATTTTTATATCCTAATACTCTGATTTTTTGTGGATAACTATTTATATATTTATGTACTTCATCCTTAAAAATACCTACTTCTAATACACTTAATATTCTTTGTTTTCTATGTGTACTGAATCCTTGTGTGATGTTTTGTGTTACTTCTTTTATTGTGTTAAATGGCCTGTTTTTGAGTATATTGTCCACTGTTTGTGAATCTATTAGATTTAGGTTATTTAAGTCTTTTTCAGAGAAATTGTTGACGTTATTTAGTAATTGATTAGTTGCTCTTGTATCATGTAATGGTGCGTGGTCATCAGAGATTTCTTTTTTTAGCATGTTTATTGTTTCTTGAGGTAACATGTCATCTAATTCGTCGACTTGTCCGTTTGATACTAATTGTCTAATTTTGGTTCCGCTTACATTTTCTAGTCTTGGTACAAAAATAAATTTGTTCTTAAAATTAAAGTTTATCTTAGTTAAAGATTTGGATAAAGAAACAATAACATAATCATCATTGCTTAATTTACCTTCAAGAAGCACCTTTTTATCTTCCATTGAAACAATTTTGTATGGTTTTGGTGCAACACCTTTACCATTATTTATGTAGTCCAGTATTATTTTAAATTCAGGATCTTGACTAATATATCCCCTAGGAATATAATCTGCATTCAAATATTTAAACATCAAAGACAAACAAAGAGAATATTGACCAGAACCCATAATACCCATAGGAGGACCCTCCACCGCAATATCAGCCCCCAACTTAATAGCCAACTCAGCACGCTTATGACGAGTCATAATATAAGGCAAACCCCTACCATTACGTTCAAACAAGCCAGGAATAACAGCAACAAACAAAGCATCAGGATGTAACCTTTTAGCCTCACGCATACAAAATAAATGACCATTATGTAACGGAGAATACTCAGTAAAATCCGCAATAACAGGAGTTATATTCTCCGTACCAACCAACTTAAATGAAGGAGAAAGACAATCCTCCCTAAATTGTTTTTTATCTCTAACAATAATATCCTCAACAAATTTTTCCATTTGCATAAAAAATCAACCTAACAAAAATTTTAAAGATATATAACAATTTGTAACATATATTATTAATAAGTAAAGAACAAATAAGGAAACCCAAAAAAAATAAATGAGGACATAAAAATGTCAAATATAATATTAAAAAACTGTAAAACAATAGACAACAAAATTATAAACCTCATAATAGAAGATGGAAAAATAAAAAAAATAACAAAACAACTACTAAGCTCAGATAAAACAACAGACAAAATAATAAACATAAAAGAAAACATCATCATCCCAGGACTAATTGACACACACGTACACCTAAGAGATCCAGGACTAACACATAAAGAAAACTGGACAACAGGAAGCCAAGCAGCAGCACATGGAGGATACACAACAATAATAGACATGCCAAATACCAGTCCATTAACCAACACACTAAAAAACTTTAAAGAAAAAAAAGAAATAGCCAAAAATAAATCATATGTAGACTACGCATTACATGCAGGAGTAAAAACACAAAAAGATGTTAATGAAATTCTAGAAGAAAAACCCGCATCATACAAAATATTCATGGACCTACACAATAACAATGAATTATTCGAAATGTTCAAATACGTATCAAAAACAGGTAAACCCTTAAGCTTACACTGTGAAGACAAAACATTAGTCGATTACAACATTAAAACATTAAGCAGCAATCCAGAAAATGATAAAAAAACCATAACATACAGTTATGCAAGAAGTGCACTAGCAGAACTAATAGCAGTAAACAGAGCAATAGAATATGCCAAACAATTAAACTTACAACTACATTTATGTCATATCAGTACTAGACAAACACTAGAACTGATAAGAGAAGCAAGAACAAAAATAAATATAAGCATAGAAGCTACACCACACCACATATTCCTAGACAACAGCACATATGAAACATATGGAATAAAAGCAAAAACAAATCCGCCACTAAGAGATGAAAATTATAACATTAACATAGAACACATGAAAGAATTTGATTCAATAGGAACAGATCATGCACCACACACACTAGAAGAAAAACTGAAGAACACATGGAATAGTGCAGCCGGAATACCAGGACTAGAAAACACACTACCATTATTATTAACAGAAGTAAACAATAACAATATTACATTACAGGAAGTAGTACGATTAATGAGCACTAATCCGGCAAAAATATTTAAAATCCCAAATAAAGGCGAGATAAAAGTAGGATATGACGCTGATATAACAGTAATAGATATGAAACTTGAAGGAAAAATAGATACTGAAACATTTTATACGAAAGGTAAATACACACCATTCGAAGAAAGAGAGTATACTGGTAAGAACATAATGACTATAAATAGGGGAAATATTATTTGCGAAAATGATGAAGTTATAAAATGTGAAAATAAGTATGTGTATTAAAAATTTCTAAACTCCACTCTTTTTTTATTAATTAAAAAGTTACATTTAATTTTTATAGAATAATTATTCCACAATATTGTAGAGTTATAATTAGTGGAAATTTAATTAAAATAATTGATGTTAAAAAAAATAGTTGTTCTAAAGAGAATAACATAAAGGTAATAGTTTCCGATGTATGAACTATAATCCCTTAATTCCCAGTAAAAGTATAATAATAGTTTGAATTATCGGAAAATGCAGACCGTACCTCGTCTACGAATGTAATACGGGTCGTACCTTGCGATTCCAATATACTAACTATTATTGAATATATTTCAATACTTAAAGTTTACTCGGAAACTTCACTATTATATATATTCCTTGTTATATATAAATGATACCTTTATATTCGTAAATTATTACCCGCTTATAATGCAGGGTTAATTAAGTCACGTTCTCCGCTAGGCATGAATTCTCTAATTGCACCTTTTGCGATACATGCTCTTGGGTTAGCCCAATCGAATGTTAAGTTGTTGTCTGCAAATGCAACTTTGATTAATGGGTTAAGTGCAAATGCGTCTCCTCTTGCTGCGTGAGGTGCTTGAGCAATACCTGCATATTCAGGTTGGTGACCTACGTTCATTGCATAGTTAGGGTAGTTAGGACCTCTTAATTCGTGGATGAGACCTTCGTCACTTCTTATGGATAAGGAGTTGGATGATCCACATTGATCTTGTAAGTCGTAACCGTAGAATCCTAATCTGCTGTGTCCTTCTTTGTGTAATAATTGACTTAAGTACCATCCGTTTACACCTGCGTTGGAGTTAGCAGTTGCGAATGCTACTGAACAACCTGCACCTGCTGCAGCTACACATGCTCTTTGTGATCCACCGAAGTGGTCTTCGAGTGCTGCTGGGGTTTCGTATTGTTCTAATGCGTAAAGGGTTACTTCACTTGCAATGTCTCTTACTACTTCTGTTGAAGCTTCAGCTTGACATAATCCACCATAGTTTTTCTCTACATAGTCTTTACCGTAGTATACGAAGTCGTCTAAGATTTCGTCAGTGTATGCTGCTGTAGCATATTGTGTGAATCCTACACCACCAGACATGTATGAACCTAACCATACTTGGTCGTATAATGGGGATGCTGCACCGATTACTTCTAATGATATTTTTGCAGGGTCATCTGATACTCTGCTGGTTTGTACCATATCAGAGATTGCACCGAAGGTTACTCCTCCAGGTTCGTTAGGACCTCTTGCTCTTCTTGCTGGCATTGCACTAGCCATAGAGATTACGTCTGCGTGTTTTGCTGCGTATGAGAAATCTGCAATTGCTGCTTCTCCTGCACATAATTTGTATGCTGAGATGAAACTCATACCGATTTGCATAGCAGACCATCTTGAGGTGGTACCACCGTCACAAGCACGTACTACTAATGTAGGTACTCTTGATACTTGGTATGTTTTTTTACCTATGTATTTTTTGAGTTGTTCTGCTTGTTCTTCAGGGAATTCTTTGTTGATGTCGATTACGAATCTTGAATCTAATTGATCTACTAATTCGTCGTCACCTGAGAATACTTTTGCGTAGGAATCTACTACTAATCCTGGGTCTACTTCTACCATGTGTTCTTGTACTACTGCTCCTCCAGGGAGTGCGTGGTTGATTGTTTCTAAGTACTCGTTGATTGTTTCAGGAGTTACTTCTACACCTAACCTTTGTTCAAGTACACCGTGAGCTGTATCCATACCTACGATAATTGTTCTTTTTATATCGTCTACTAATTGTTGGATAGCTGAGTTGTTACAGAAGTGAAGGTCGTCCCCTTCTACGTATGTGTCTGTTCCAGATACTTGGTATGCCATTAATTTTCTTTGTCCGAGAGGTACACCTATGTCTGGGTTGTAGAATGGTAATCCTCCACGAGCTTCCATAGCTTTTTCTGCTTGTTCATTAAATTCTCTTTTTCTTGCGGATTGTTCCCATCCACCATAGCAGTAATATTTAGTGTTTTGTTCTTCAGGGTCTTCATCAAATTTTTCTTGTAAAGCCTTTAAGAATAATTTTTTCTCATCTACCATTAGTTACCACCTAATTTACTTTGTAAATCGTCGTTGAATACTTCTAAACCATATCCACCAGCAGTTCTTGCAAAGTGTACTTCTTCTACTACTTTAATAACTTCTGGGTCGTCTCTTAAACTTACGTTATCATATCTGTAAATAGTTGTGATTTCTTTAAGTTTGTCTTCTGGTAATGGTTCTCCTACTGATATAGGTTCGTCGAGTTCTACACCTACTTGGTTTTTTACGTATTTAACTACTCCTTCATCTTCATCATATACGTATCTTTGTAATGCGTCGAACATTAAACCGTTTTCATCGAGTCTTAATGAGTGACCGTGTACTGTTGCTCCTCTTAATCCAGTTTTTGCTGGGTCGAAGAATTCGGATTCCATTAATAATTTGGAAGTTTCTTCTAAGTCGGATTCTCTCATTTCTACTACTTGTCTTCCTGAGAGTGTACCTGTGTCTACTCCTCTGAATCTTCTCATGTATGATCTTGCTCTGTCGTATGGTTGAGCTGGTGCGTTATACATTGAGTCTGCGAATTGTACGTATCTTATACGAATTCCTTTTTTTGCTCCGTCGATTGGTTCTACGAAGTCTTTCATATCATCTGCTTCAAAGTCCATTTCATCGAGAGGTGGGTGTACTGTTTTGTAACCTTCCCCTGGGTTTCTGTGACTTAAAAGTTTTACTATATCGTCATCTGCAATACTTCTTAGTATTTCGAGTTCATAATCTGGGTTTAAGTGTTTTCTACGGTTTTCCGCAATTTTACTTTCCCCAGGATAAAATTGTACGTCATATGCCATTTACAATCACCTGATATATCTAACAGTTTCTGATGATTTTGCGTTTGGATCTACTAATCCTATTAGTCTTGAATCTATTTTGTCTTCAAATCCTTCACCGTATTTCATGTAATCTGAAACGGAAGTTTGAGTTTTATTAAATATTCCAACTTTAATATCATAACCAAAGTTTAGAGTATTATCCAAAATTTCATCAGCCTTTTCTACAAAATCTTCAAGATTGTCTAATTGGACTGTTAAAATTATTTCACCAACAGAAACACGTAGTGGAACGTCGTTACCTTTTACGTTGATAGTTTTTCTATCTGTATGGTTAACTGGCAATCCCTTTGCTGGGCCAAAGTTAACTATTGTAGGTAATGATTCACCATTAAGTAATACTCTTAAAACTCCTTCTAACTGTAATATTTGGTTTAATATTTTTTCAGTTGTTGTTGGTTTTAATATCCTATATGGGAAAATTTTCACATCAGTTGCTTTAATGATATTTTGTTCTTCTACTTCTGCTGACATTATTTAACATCCTACTTAGATTTTATCTTTTATTTGACTTGCTCCTTCAGCAACATATTTTACTGGTTCTCTTAAATTGTCTACACTACCATATACTTCTCCAACTAAAGCAGATGTTGCTTCTACAGAGAACATTTGTGTACCTGAATCTAAGGACATTGCTGCTGTATCACATGGAATTGCGTATCCTTTACTGTGTCTTGTTACTACGTGGTTACCGTTGAAGATACCTGGTCCTCCTCCACCGTATATACCGTGTGAGAAGAAACTCATACCTACACCTACACCCATTACTCTACCAAAGTCTACACCAGGTAAACCTGCTTCGTATTCGAGAATATCGTTGAAGTATAGGATGGATGATGCGATACCTTGTGCTGCTCTTGCTGCACCTACGTTTACAATAACGGAAGCTACGAGACCTGCTGCTGCATATGCGTTCCATAATGCCCAGTCAACTGGTTCATATAATTTGTATCCGGAAGGTAATGTTTCTTTTACTTTGATTACTCCATCGTCTAATGCTCTTGATAATAATGCTACTACTACATCTCCAAGAGTTCCTTTACCATTTTCTTTAACTAAATCGTAAACTAAGTTGTTTGCGTTTAATCCTTGGAATGCTAAACCTAATAAGTGGCTTCTTTCGAATGCACCTATTGCGTCACCCATTTCGAATGTTGCGGTTTGTTCAAGGATGGATGATAAAGCTACTGCGTTAAGAGTGTTTTTCTTAGTGATTGCTACTACGTGGTTAGCACCAATGTTTCTTAGGCTGTATCCTAAACCTTCAAGGTGAGTTGTTTGACCTAAAAGTGTTGTGATTGCTCCGCCTAATTTTACGTTATGTGGGTATCCACCCATAGCAGCTGTTTTAATTTCTGATGCTTGATATTTGTTAATATCAAATGTATCGAGAATAGCTTGGATTAAAGCTGAACCTGTTGCTAATGGTGCTACTGAATAGTCACCAGAAACAGCTAATCTTTCTGATGGTACTTGTACTAATACTTGTTTTCCACCATTTAATAATTCAAGGTTGAAGTCATCATCAGCGTCAACTTTTAACATTTTTGACATTTTGTCTGCAATTGCATCTGCATTTCCTACGATATCTAATTCTAATTCCCTACCAGGAATAAAGTTTGCTTTTCCACCGTAAGCACCGTTTGCTAATGATTTTTCTATTCCTGCAAGGTTTACAGCAACAGAACGCTTAATTTCTTGTATAATATTTTTAATTGTAGGGTTTACTACTGGACTAATTGCTTCTAGAGGTACTTGTTCTTCTAAAAGTTTTCCATCTACCCCATATAAATCTATTTTGTCTTCATATGTTGGCATTTATATGTACACCTCTTAAAAAGTATATTCATTAAGAAATGAAATTATCATATTCATTCCGGGTTATAATTTTTCTTATTTTCCTTTTCACATTACTTAATATTGTAAATTATTCAACAAATATTTAGTTGGTAAAAATATTGATGAACCAGTACTGAGTAATACGTGTTTTTTATGCATACGCATAGTGAAAAAGATTAGTAATAAACTTCAATAAGAAAAAATATGTCCCTCCAACTATCTAAAAATACATTTCCATAATTGTGTTCAAATATTTATACAAAAAAACACTCCAAAGGAGTAATTTAACCGTTTATAGTACGTTTATTAGAGTAATACAAATATAAACATTACTTTGAATATTTTGTATACTAGTTTTCTATTTGTAATAAATATTCTTACATTTGAAATATATAATGAAATAAACATATAAATGTTTTCAAATTTTAATTAAAAAAAATAAAGTAATTATAGAAAAAATAGAGTATTAAATTTTATAATAATTATTAAAAATATTTAGTTTATCCTAAAAATTATGGTATTCTTAGTTTGAAAAAAAATAATTAAGAATTAATAGTAGATTAATAAAATTGTGGAGAAAAAAATGATAAAAAATATTCTGAAAAATATTGATAATAACAAAACTAATCTTGAAGATATTAGATTCATATTAGAAGAAAAAAATGAAGATAATATGAAATTAATTATTAATCACATACAAGAAAATCTAAATGATTCCAGAATAAGATATGAATGCAATATTTATTATCCTAGTATTTATAAGATTGAGGATAATTGTCCAACGTGTGGTTATAGGACACCAATTTCAAGACAGAAGTATACGGAAGAATTTATTGTTAAAAATATTGAATATAAATTAAATGGGTTATCTGATTATGATTTCAGTGGAATTAATTGTTATAATAAAGATATTACTGGATTAAGGGAGTTATTTATAATTTTAAATTATTTGGAACATTTAAGTTTAAATATTAATGTTGCTTTATCAAATTATGATAATTTAAAATATTTGAAAAAATATGAGTTGAATTCAATAATTTACAATCCACTCGATTTTTCATATAAAGATAATAATGATAATAATGATAATTTTAATAGCAAGTATGAAGAACAAGTAATCAGATACATTAAAGAAAATATGAGTATTAAGGTTACATATGTATTAACTTTAAAATATAATGAGAGTCATCATGATATCTTCAACATAATTGAAAGAATAAGAAAATTAAATATTGATTATATAGAAATAAGAGGTTTTGATCCATTTATTGATTCACCTGAAGAATATAACCCCCAGTATTCAAAAGAATTTATATTAAAAATAATTATTTTATTGAGATTATATTTACCAGATGTTGAATTAAAAATACAATATGCAACAAATGAGAACAACTATTTAGAAGATTATATCAAACTTGGTATAAATACGATTACTGGAATTTATACAAAGAATATGGGCAAAAAATTAGAAAATATTGATAAAATACAGGAATTAGAAAAAAAGTAATACTTTTTAATAAAAAAGTATTTATCCTACCACATACATAATAATAATTGTAGAAGGTAATAAAAAAATTAAAAAAAGTATGATATTATGTTCTACAATCTAATCTTAAAATGTATAAACTAAAAAATTAATTCATTTCCCCCTATTAGAAAAACTCCAAAAATAAATAATTTAAAAAATCTCAAAAAATACATTACTACATTAAGAAAAGTAAAAAATCATAAATGTAGAAAAATGTGGAAACACAATTGTATAAACCTTAATGAAGAAAAAAAAATTGACTTAAATAATATAATCCAAAGTCAAAAATTTCTTTAAAAGAGAAAGTGTTCAAGTAAAATCAACTATTTGTAATGAAAAAGGAAAGAATTATTTTTATATAATTCTTATTTAATTATTTTTTTTTTGAACCATACTAATTTTAAAAACAAAAATTAAAGTATAAAAAAAATCAAAATCCATTAATACTTATTAAAAACCTAATAAAAATAAGATAATCAAAAAACAACTCTGAAAAAAAATGTTTCATAATAAAAATAGAATCTATAAAATAAAAAAAAAGCATAGTAAACATTAGTCAAGTATAAAACTCATACTATGCTACTATGTCCCTAAAGTATTATTTTAGTCAAAAAATAACATAAAGATGAATACATCATCAAAAAAGAATGATTGAAGAAGAACTTCAAATCATCATTGATCTTCGATAGAAGATTTGTACTTATTTTAGTTTATTTATATTTTTTTAACTAAGTTACCCATATGATCATATACTTCAACAGTGGATAATCTCATTTGAGTATCTAATTGGTGAGTTGCACATGATAAACATGGGTCGTATGCACGGATAACCATTTCCATTAAGTTGAATATTTTATCATCTACTTCTACACCAGGTTTTATGTAAGTGTTTGCAACTTGTTGAATACCCATTTCCATAGCTGGGTTGTTTTGTACTGTAGCTACTACGATGTTTGCTTCAGTTACTAAACCGTTTTCATCTGTTTTGTAGTGGTGAGTTAATGTTCCTCTTGATGCTTCAACTATACCTACACCTTCACCGGTGATTTGGCTTCTGTCGATAGCTCCAGGACGTTTTTCTCCACTTAAATCTCCTTCAAGACCGTCAACTGCTAATTCTGCAGATGCGATTAATTCGATGAGTCTTGCTGGGTGGAATAATAATGTTTCTTGTGGACATTGACCGAATGTTGCTCTGAAGTCGTCTAATAATTTTTGAGCTTCAGGTGCTTCATCTGGCATTTTTTTACATGCGTTTAATCTGGATAAAGGAGCTACTCTGTATACACCTTCAGGGTATCCTATATCTTTGATGTAAGGGAATTTTAACCAGGAGTATGGTTTTACGCCTTCTGCTATGTAGTCTGTGTAATCTTGTGGTGCAAATTCAGCATATTCTGCTCCTTGTTTGTCAACCATTCTTACATTACCGTTGTACATGTCCCAACTACCATCTTTTTTACTTACTAAACCAGTGTGGTAAGTTTCAACATAACCTAATGTTTTGATTAAGTCCATGTTTTCTTCAAAGATTGGTTGTGCTGCATTCCAGGTATCCCATGAAAGTTCGAGACATTCTTTTGCTTTTGCTAAGTTGTCTTTTTGTTCTTCATCGGTTAATTCTGTGGTAATTCCACCAGGTGTGTTTGATACTTGGTGAATTGGTCTTCCACCGATAGCTGTTACAATATCTTGTGCATTTCTTCTTAATGCTAATGCTTTTTTAGCTAATTCAGGATAGTCTTTAATTATTTGGAATACGTTTCTAGTTTTTCTGTCTTTTCCACCGATGAAATCAGGTGCAGATAAGAAGTAGAAACTTAATGTGTGAGAGTGTATAACTGATGCCCAGTTCATGATTTCTCTCATTTTGTATGCTGCTGGAAGTATTTCATCATCGTTGTAACCAAATACTTGGTCACATGCTTTAGCTGCAGCTAAGTGGTGTTGTACATCACAGATACCACAGATTCTAGGTACGATTCTTGGTACTTCTTCGATTGGTCTTCCTTGTAAGAATTTTTCAAATCCTCTGAATTCCATTACGTGTAATTTAGTATCTTTTACGTTTCCTTCTTCATCGAGGTCTACTGTAATTTTTGCGTGACCTTCAATCCTGGTTACAGGTTCTAATGTTAATTCTACCATTTATTTTAGCCTCCTACAATCTAATCTCTAAGTTTTAATGGGATTAAAGCTGCTGGTAATGTGTATGTGTAGAATGTTCCTACAATATCTTCTACTTGGTTAGCAACTTCTTCAGGGTCGATTTCTTTATCGTTTTCTACACCGAAGTCAGATCCTATAGCACTTATCATTTTTGCTCCAGCATCTAATACTTTGTCGGTAGGACCATAACATCCTCTACATGGAGTGTCTACTGATGGACATTGTGCTCCACATAATGGTCTTGTTGCAGGACCTAAACAAATTATTCCTTGAGGTACTAAACATAAGTCTTTGTCGGTTGGTCCAACTTCCCAAGGTCTTTTGATTGTGTCCATTGCCATTCCCGTAGGTGGTTTTTCTCTTTCACATACGTCACATAAGTTGTTATCAGGGATTTCTGGAGTTTCTCCTTTAACTAATGCAATGAGTACTTGTGCGATTACGTCGGATTTTGGTGGACATCCAGGTAATGCTGCGTCTACTTTAATTACATCACTTAATGGTCTTACTCTGCTTTCTAAGTGAGGTACTGATTCGTTTGGTATGATTCCATCTGGGTTAACTGTTGAGCATGAGTTTATGTATGCTTCTGTTGTTAATTCGTCGTTGGTGTGTAAGTTTCCAAGTCCTGGAACTCCTCCGAATTCTGCACATGATCCGTATGCTACTACAAAGTCAGCTTTTTCTCTTAATACTTCAGCTAATTCTTTGTTTTCGTCGTTACGGATTCCACCTTCGATTAATACTATGTCCATTTCTGGAATTTCATCGTATTTTGTATCCATAAGTACAGGACTGAATTCGAATTCTGCAACTTCTAATACATCTAATAATAATTCGTGTAAATCTGTAAATGCAATGTGACATCCAGAACATCCACCGAGCCACATAGTTCCTATTCTTTTTTTATCTGCCATGTACTTATTCCCCCTCTGCTAATTGTGCTTTTAGTGGTGAAGGACCTAATTCTTCAATTTCTGCAGTTACTCTTCTAATGGTACTTGCGAATTTTTCTCCTTCTGAAGCTGAAATCCAGTCGTGTTGTACTCTTTGTTTTTCGATTCCGAGTTCATCTAATAATCTGTAGATTAATCTCATTCTTCTATCGAATTTGTAGTTACCTGCATCGTAGTGGCAGTCTCCCATGTGACATCCACCGATAAATACTCCGTCTGCTCCTTCTCTTAGAGCTTTGAGTATGAATTGAGGTTCAATTCTTCCAGAGCACATTACTCTGATCATTCTTATGTTAGGTGGGTATTGCATTCTTGATGTTCCTGCAGTATCTGCTCCACCGTAACAGCACCAGTTACAACTGAAAACGATTATTTTAATATCGTCGTTAGCCATTATTTTTCCTCCTATTATAAAAACATGATTATTTAACTTAATAACCATTTAAAATTCTAAATGATTTGACATTTAAATTTAATAATTTAAACACGTGTTATTGTACTATTAAACATAACGTCTTTGAGTACAATTGTACAATTAACTAAAATAATGTACAGTTATTATATAACTTTATTATTATAATAAAGGTTATTTTATAGAAAAAACCGTTAAGTTTAAATATGATAAATGTAATTTTTTTGTTTTTTTGTGAAAATATTGGGATTAATGTTAATCTAAATAAAATTTGATAATGCTTATTTTGGCTATTGAAGCTTTTTCCTATTTTTTTGATTTTTTATTTTTTTGTTGAAAAATGTTGAAAACTTTAGGTTAACCTAAAGAAAATATCATGATTTAACATGAAAATATACTGTATAAATATAGAAATAATTAACAATGTTATATAACAGTGTTAATACAACATTTAAAAGATATCAATACTAAAAATAATAACAACAAAGATAAAGCTTTTTTATATTTTAATAAAAAAAAATAATTATTTTAAATTTTAATTTTGGTGATGAAATGCTACTTGAGATATCTGACTTAGAAGTAGAAGTAGAAGGAAAAAAAATACTAAAAGGAGTAAACCTCAACATAAACGAAGGAGAAACACACGTACTACTAGGACCAAACGGTGCAGGAAAAAGTACATTATTCATGACAATACTCGGATTTCCAAAATACGAAGTAACAAAAGGAAAAATAATCTACAAAGGCAAAGACATAACAAAACTAGAAACACATGAAAGAATAGCCTTAGGATTAGGAGTAACATTCCAAAACCCACCAGCAATAAGAGGAGTAAAACTAAAAGACTTACTGAAAATTGTTGACAAACATGAATACAAAACAAACGATGAACTAGACGAAGAAGTAGTAAAATTAGGTGAAAGATTAAAATTAAATAACGACTTCCTAGAAAGAGATGTAAACTTAGGATTCTCCGGAGGAGAAGTCAAAAGATCAGAACTACTACAATTACTAGCTCAACAACCAGACTTCATAATGTTTGATGAACCAGATTCTGGAGTAGACATAGAAAATGTGGAATTAATATCCAAAGAAATAAGCACATTACTAGGCCAAGATGATGAAAACACAACAAAAGGCGGATTATTAATCACACACTTAGGATACATATTAAGGTTTGTAAAAGCTACACACGCACATGTACTAATAGATGGAAAAATAGCAAGAACTGGCAATCCAGAAGAAATAATGACTGATATAAGAAAATCAGGATTTGGAGATATGTAATATGGTTTCAATAAAAGATAAAGCAGAAAAAGCAATAAATAAAGAAGCAGCTATAGGAGCAGACATAGATTTAAACGAATATGAAGCTGCAGATGTAGAAGCACACGAACATCTAGATTCATTAGATGACTTAGCAAAATCAGACAAAGAAACATTAACAAGTGTAGGAATGATGACCGATGAAGAAGATAGATCAGCATCATTTCTACAAATGGACCAATCAGAAGTATTTGTAAACAACATGTTCCCCGGCGTAGAAGTAATGGGAACCGCACAAGCACTGGAAAAATATGATTGGTTAGCAGATTACATGTGGAATGCAGTACAAGTAGACGCAGATAAATATACTGCAACAACAGAATTAGGAGCAACAAGCGGATACTTCATAAGAAGCCTACCAGGAACAAAACTAGAATTACCTATACAAGCATGTATGTACATTGGTGATGATGCAGTAAGACAAACAGCACACAACATCATCATAGCAGAAGAAGGTTCCGAAATAAACATCATAACAGGATGTTCCACAGCAGCACACGTAGACAATGCAGCACATATAGGTGTATCCGAATTTTACCTAAAAAAAGATTCAAAAATTACATTTACAATGGTACATAACTGGGCAAAAGAAGTGGATGTAAGACCAAGAACCGGTGTAATCATGGACGATAACAGTACATACATCTCCAATTATATACTAGCACATCCAGTACGTAACCTACAAGCATACCCTACAGCATATGCAAATGGAGAAAACACAAAAGTATTTTTCCAATCCATACTAGCAGGAAAAGAAGACTCCGTAATAGATCAAGGTTCAAGAACAGAACTAAACGGAATCAACTCACAATCAGAAATGATTACAAGAGCAATATCCGAAGATGAATCCACAATTATTACACGAGGAGACTTACATGGAAAAGCTCATGAAGCAAAAGGTCACCTAGAATGTATGGGATTAATATTATCTGATGATTCAAAAATATACTCCATTCCTGAATTAAGAGGAGACTGTACAGATATGGAATTATCTCACGAAGCAGCAGTAGGAAAAATAGCTGAAAACGAAATACAATATTTAATGGCACGTGGATTAACTGAAGATGAAGCTGCATCAATGATTGTAAGAGGTTTCCTAGATATTGATATTAAAGGATTACCTGAAGAATTAGCAAAAGAAACTAAAAACATCATGGAAATGAGTATGGATGGAATGTAAATTCTTTCCAAATTTATTTTTTAAATAAACTCCAAAAAATAGACTAATTTTCTAATATAAATAATAAAATTTAATAAAAAAAGTTGTTTATAAAATAATCCTAGAGATTATCTTATTAATATATCCGATATTATCCTGATATAATTATAAATTCACCGACTTTTTCAACCTTACCAAATGGTACAATAAGTAAATCGCCCTTATGTTTTGCACCTTTTACTTTAACATTTCTTTCAGATTCCGTTCTAATTACGATGTCAGTGATTTTTCCAGTTTTTTCATCTATAGTTAATTCATCGAGAACACCTAAGATACGAGCATTACTAGTAGCTACTTGATACCCTTTGATATCTGCCCATAACTTTTCTTCTCCTTTAATTAATTCCCTTTCATTAGTCATTATTGTCCACCTAAAGTTTTTATAGTTACTATGTTGATAACAATTATGATATGATTTATGTAATCTAAACTATATATAACTTAGTTTATTAATGAAGATATTTTTCAGATAAATCAAGATCATGGATAGTATTTATGTTAAATGCTAACTCCACATTTTTTGATTCATAAATTGTTTGATCTTGCTCATCATTATTTGCTAATAATAAATTCACACCTGTTGGAACTAAACCATCAAATACCAATGTCGGCGTTATACCATGTTTTTCAAATAAAAATTCCGGAACTGAAACACACATCGCCGGTTTTTTTCTTTCAAAATAATGTTCAAATACATCATCCAATTGTTCACCTGTAACAAATGGTAAATCAGCAACAATTGTCATAATCACTTCATCTTCTTCCACATAATCCCTATTAGATAAAACTTCTGATAAATCCTCAATGTATCCTATCCCAGAAGTTTGAATTATGTTAACTGGAAAATCTTCAAGATACTGTCTAGTTAGGGGCGTGTTAGGACTTACTGCAACCAATATATTATCAACATAATTAGAATTTTGTAATGCATCAATAACATGATTAATCATTGTTTTATTATTTACTTTAATTAATGGCTTTTCACAATCTATATCCATCCTTGTTCCTTTCCCGCCAGCCATAATTAATGCAGTTGTCATAAACTTCACATCCTATATTCTAGTATATTATCTAGTTTATATTTAAATTTATAAAAGTTTATATATTAAGAAATTAATAGAATAAGTAGAAAATTTAATCAGGAGAAAAAAATGTTAGAAAATTTAAAGACAGTCATATTATTAGGTTTTATGTCCGCTATTTTAGTAATAATATGTGGATTTATAGGACATCTGTTTAATTTCAGAGGATTAGGTATACTAATAGGATTAGTCTTTGCAATTATTATGAATTTTTCATCATATTTTTATAGTGATAAAATTGCCCTAAATTCATATAATGCTAGGATAGTAACTGAACAAGAAGCTCCAAATTTACATAGAATTGTTGGAGAGTTAGCTAATAATGCAGGTATTAAAAAGCCACGAGTTGCTGTTATAGACTCAAGAGATCCTAATGCTTTTGCAACAGGACGTAATCAAAGCCATGCAGCAATTGCAGTTACTACAGGAATTTTACAGTTACTTGATGAAGACGAATTAAGAGGTGTTCTTTCACATGAAATGGGACATATTAGAAATAAAGATATTCTTATTAGTTCAGTAGCTGCTACCGTTGCAGGTATGATTGTAGCAATTGCTAATTGGGCACAGTATGCATTCCTATTCTCAAATAATGAGAATGGTCTTGGTGATGTTGTCGGTGCTATCTTATTAGCCATTCTTGGACCAATAGCTGCTTCCATTATACAGTTAGCAATAAGCAGATCCAGAGAATTTAAAGCTGATGCAACTGGTGCTGAAATTTGTGGTAATCCTCTTGCTCTTGCCAGTGCTTTGAGAAAATTAGAGTTTGGAACTACCCAGCATCCAATGAACAATGCTAAGAGTACTGATGCACACATGTTTATTGTTAATCCATTCGGTAATGCTTCCACTAAATTAAAAAATTTATTTTCAACTCATCCTGAAACTAGTGAGAGAATTAGAAGATTAGAAGAATTAGCTAGACAATAATTCTTTATTTCTATTTTTTTTATTTCTTTTGTTTTCTTTGTTGCATTATACAGAATCCATTCTTGGAACCACCTATTGGATTTACTGGTGTTCCCAGTGAATTCATGCATCTTGCCATCATTAATGCACCTAATGCTAATCCATCTTGAACAAAGATTATATTAAATTCGTTTTTTAAATATTTATTTATTAATTCTGGTTTTTGTCCTGTGGTTCCGGCTCTTCCGGTTATACCTATAGTCATATTCTTTGTTACTAGGTTTAATTTTTTTGTTTCATCGATTAATCTTTTAATATAATATGCATAAAAGTAGTCTATTTGTATCATTACTTGATTTATGTTATTAATATCAGTTAATTGTTTGAATTTTTCTATTAATTTGTCCTGATTATTGATTTTTGTTCCTATAATCTTGGTATTGTTGTCCTTATTGTTTGATGAATGTACACTTACTAAACCGAATTCATTTATGTTTGTTGGAACTTGCATAATATCAACATGTTCATGTAATTTTAATGTATTGTTATGTAATTCTTCATCATTTAATTGAATGTTATTTTGATAATTATCTAGATCTATAGTGGAATGTTTTTGTTCAATAACACCACATCCCCTTAAAATAACATCAGAAATCCCACCAGCCAAACCAACAAAATTACATAATAAATTAGCATAAGGTTTTGAATCATCAATAACCTGACCAGCCAGTGTAGTGCCCATATCAATAGAAATTACAGGATTACGAAAATCAACTGAAGAAGATTTTGAAGCCAATTTTATACCAGCAGTAACTAAATCCCCCTCCATCTCATTTGCAAGCACACCCGTCACTTTTGGCGGAGATACACTTACTACAGACCCATCAAATTTAACCGTGTTAAAAAAAGAAAATTTACGAATATGCTCCGGAATATTATTTATAGAAAAAGGTGCAGTCATCTGAGAAGGTAAAATACCTGCATCTAAACAAGCATCAGACAAAGCTTTAATAATCAAACCAACCTCATCTGAAAGATTAGATATTGCAACAACACCCGTAGATCTTACAACAAAATCCAAATCTTTAACCGTGAGATTTACTTGTTTTACACAATCAAGTATACATTTAGTTATTGCTTCAGTAATAGCTTCCTTAGATAAAGGTTTATCCCAAATAGTATGACCAAAAATTTCCTCATCATCCAATGGAGGTCTTATACTTCTAGTTAAATTAACGACTTTATTAATTTGATAACTTTGATTAGATTTAACATTCGTAGTAACAATGATAGACTTTATAGTAGTGTTACCTAATTCAACAGAAAGTACTGTATAAAATTGATCTTTTAAATCTGACGGATCGAATTTGGAAAAAGATACTTGTTCATACATAACAATCATAATAAATTTTTATATGGATGTGTATCAACAGGACTGATATTAAGTTCTTCATTTGCTTCTGAAATAAATATGTCTGTCATGGCACATGCCGTGAATGCTTTCTCAGTATTTTCTATAGGACCAAATAATACAAAGTCTCCCCCAACCATTTGTTGAACTATGTTTGCACCAATATCACATACTGGCCATACATCCGGATTTTCTTTTTTATATTGTTTAATCCATTCCCAAGCAGATGGAACATTATGCACCCCACTACCAGCAGGATAACCCCATTTACTTTTTTCTTTTAAAGTTGTTTTTATTGCTATTCCCCCACCTTGACCAAGAGGTGTTACAGCAACATCCATCAATGGTTTAATTATACCACAATCACTTGCAATATCCAATAACCCTTTTTCAAGAATTCCTGAACCAGTTTCCCATAAATCCATTTTTCCATCAGATCCAGGTTTTGTTGGATTAAATCCCAGAACAATTGAAGATGTAATATCAGAATTAGTTAGTGCTTCTATTTCCTCATCATCTATAGACATATTTATAGAATTATAAATTGTTCTTTCAGCAAGCCCTATTTCTGTAACATACTCAGAACCTACAATTCTTGCTTCGGATGCTGTTGAATCTATGAGAAATGGTGCTTCACTTACTTCACTAACAAAATCTATGTATTTAACTATTGCTTCAGAAGTAGCACCAAATATTTGTATTAATGCAGGATTTCCTGTTTTATCAGACATTTCATCCATTTTGTTTAATAAGATTTCTGCTTTTTGTTTATCAAATATACCTTTACTTTCATCACTGATTATGTTATGTCCTGCATAGAAGATTGTACCTGCTAATGCTGTAGGATATTCACCAGGTTGTCCACCTATTTTTGCACCATAAATATCAAATACTTCTTGTTTTTTTTCAAATTTAAACATAATATTTCCCCTTTTTTAGATTATGTGAAATTTCAGCAGGATTATTATGAATATTAATGCTATAATAACACCATATAATATTCCCATATCTCTTCCTAACCTTTTACCTGCTTGTTGAGAGAATTCACTATGTGATTCTTCAACTTTCTCTTCTAATTTATCTAATCGCTCCCGGATAATAGCCATATCCTCTTTAAGATTATCTGACATCAAAATCCTCCCTTGTAATAAAGAATAGGTAACCCAACAAGCAGTACTGTTAACATAAACCCTATTAACATACCCCTGATTCTAGTATCATGGACGCCAGAATTTAATCGTTGATTACGACCAATTAATTGAGTTTTATATTCTATGGATTCAGTTACTTCTTTAATATTGTTTATAATAGTTTTCATAGTCTTAAACTCCAGAATGTTAATAGCATGAATATTAATGTTATTATAAATCCTATAACAATACCTTCTATTTTACCTGAATAGTATCCATTATTAAATTTTTCAATGCTTCCAATTTCTTTAATTTCTGATTGCATTAGTCTTATTCTTGTTTCAATACCTGTAAGATATAAAGAAGACTTGTCCATAGTGGCATTTGAGGTCATACCCAATTGATCATATTCTGTCTCTTCTTCAGTTTCATCTTCTTCTTTTTCGTTTAAATGAATTATCATTGCATCGTCATCATAAGCACCAGGATCATTTGCTATGCATTCTTTAATTTTTTCGGAGATATCACTGATATTTTCATTGTTTATCATACTTATGATAGACATTTGTTTTTGAAATCTTTCAACGGCTTCAACTGTTAAATTCTCTACAAAGGGTATTGCTCCAGGTGATCCTATGATTGATTTTGTATCAGGATCTATACCATTCTCATATAATGCTTCCAGAGTTTTTCCAGTTATATGGCCTTGAACTTCTGAACCACAGATTATTAAGAAGCGTAGGTTTGGATTTGATATAGTGTTTGTAACTAATTTTTCTATACCTAAATTTTCTGTGTGCAATGGTCCTGCTATTGCCGCCCCAGCTTCTACTATTTCTTCATTCATTTTTGAACCTAACGTTACTACTGCTACAGGACATTGAGCATCACCCACTGCATAATCTCCCGTTTCTAAGGGCCATCCATCTATTACATCTTTTTTTTCAACCAATAATTTCATCCCCTAATTATATTAATAGTAAAATCATAATTAATGCAATTATAACTCCTAAAACTATGTTAGTAATTAAACCTGCCTTGTAATATACTCCTTCCCTACCTGATTTAGATAATCTGGATATTGAGGATGAATCATGAGATGATTCTAAGTCAGATATGGCATTTTCAAGTTTATCAAGTTGCAACATGACTTCATCAGTTGGAAATACTTGTGTTTTATGTGCACCTTCATTGTTGGATGTGCCTAATACTCCAGTATTAACATCTAATGTTAAATTATCATCTATAATGATTTTTGATGTTTCGATTGTCATGATTAATTCTCCCCATCACCTTTTGGCCATAATCCATAGCTTTTTATGGATGCTGCTTGATGTTTTGTATAATTTAGGTATTTTCTGAATGATATAAACCATCCCACTAATGATATTATTAAATATAAAACCCAATATTTTGATGTTAAAATGCTTATTGTTGAAATGATTATCAACATAAGAAATGTATTTGACAATGCTAAAGATAATGTTCTATATTGATCTTCATTTGGTCCCATACATGCATTATAAGGCTGTTGTATTGCCATTATAGCCATAATCATCAATATAATTATTATTCCTGATTGTATAATATTTTCATAGATTATTAATGGATTGTATGTTTGTGCTATTAAAGTTGACATTGCACTAATTAATAGAACAGAAGAGATGGTTATAGAAATGAAAGATTTAGTTAAAATTTCTACTTGAATTCCAAATATATGCTTACATATTAATGATATGAACAATGCTAAAATTATGGCAAATATTATGCTACTTATTGGAAAGAGCATCATTTGATTTATGTATATTGATAGTGTAATTGCCAACAAGTAACTAATTAATCCTACCGATGATAATAAATAAACTATTGATGGTACCCCCGTACCTAAACTATACTTACCTATATGACGTAGGGTGTTCGTTCCATATACTGTTGCTATTGCCGCAAGAACAATAGATAATAATCCTCCCAATAAATTTATATTAGATGCATATATACAGAATAATCCTCCAATTATACTTATTAACATTAATATTTGATCCGGTATTAAGTCATCAGACATAACTTAACCCCCATACTATTAGAATATAAACTAGAGACAATACTATTGAAATTAAAAAGCATGACAAGAATCCTGAAAGAAATTTTTGTTTAAACTTTTCATCATTAAATCCTTGGATTGTTCCACCTATATTATATGAAGCAACAACTGCCAGTATGAAGAATAGTACTAAAGACAATATTGTTGCAATAGTACTTACATGAGCAATATCCCGCATAGAGAGTATTAATTCAGAGTATAATGAATTAAATGCTAAAGTTCCACCAAATCCGCCAAGACCTGCACCTATTAATCCACTTACAAATGATATTGTCGGTATTCCATGACCTGTTGTTCCAGGACTCACATATTCTTCTTGTTCAAATCCAGTTAATGGATCTTTTTCAAAAGTTGATGAAGCTAATGGTACACCAACCCCATAAACATGAATAATGTTTGAGAAAAACATAGTTACTGCTATCATAAGCATTGAACCTATTACTCCCGAAAGTAACATCATATATGTTGGCTGATTTATGAATGTTAAAGCAGATAATATTCCTGTAACACCCATACCAATTGTTATCATAGGTGCACCAGTAGGAATTCCTGCAGAGGTAGATAATGCTGCAGGAGCGCCACCCACAGGTATAAAATGAACTCCTATACCTATAAGTGTTGAACCTATGATTAAACTAAGTAATAATTCTAATAACAAGATATTCACCTATTTTTCAAATTTCCCATATTTTAAACGAGATTTTCTTTCAAGAATAATATTCAATACTAAAAATATTATTATTATACATACTCCTGCCAACAAACCTCCCTGTATCCCAAATACGAGGTATATCCAGAAGTTTAAGAAGATAATTATTCCAAAACATAACCCAGTTACAGGTCCTCCAAATTTAGAACAAAAATTTACAACATCAATGGATTGTCTTGAACCTAAAGCAGATTTAGTTGTAATGTTACCATTTAATGATACAGGTATTCCACATCCAAACTCTGATGATTGATACAATTTTTCAGCACCATAATGAATGTCACCTACTGCTGAACCTATAGATCCCAGTGATAAACCCAGTAATAATGACATTACAGGCAATGCTACAGGTATTACAGGATTTAATAGATTTGTCATAATATAAGATAATAATGTTATCGAAAATATGCTTATATATGCATGTGCAGCCATAATCGGAACATGTTTATATATCACATCCAAGAATAATGGTTGGTTATACAATGCTTGACTTGTTATTCTACCCATGTATGAAGTAATTGACAAAACTACCTGAACCAAAGTAGCAATAAAAGTTGCAATTAATAATACCAACACTAATGGATAATTTAAGGACAATAATACATAACATATAACCCCTGCAATAGTAGCCATTGTTCCAACAAGTAATGGTTCACCTGAAACAGCCCTATTGAACAGTTTATGTAAATTTCCAATTTGTGGTGCTAATTGGACCTGAGAATTAGGATTGCTTGTTGATGCAACATCTGATTCCAAATCTTCAAACATTCCAGCAACTATAGCAATTAAACCCATGAAAACCGTGAGCATTAAATTATAAATTAAATCCATAATATCCCAAGTTAGTTACCATAAGTGTGAATAGTATTTTCTACTTTGTCTATGATTTCATCCAATTTGCTTTGTGTACAAGTTTCACCACGAATTACATCAGTAATTAATTCAACAATCGTTCCCTTAGTTTCTGGTTTTTCGGGCATCACAGCTTTCGTTTTAACACCAATTCTTGCAAAATCTTCGTAATCCACAGGGTACTGTGCGATTATTATTACAGGTTTATTAATATTTTTTAGAACATGTTTAGCTTTATGAATTATATGATTTTTCACTCCACCAAAATGTATTAAAACTACTTGATGTCTGTTCATTTGTGAAATTTCCTTCGGTGTTACACCAAATAAACCTTGACCTCCACCAGATGGTGTGTCTTTAGGTACACCAGAACCAGCATTTAATACTAATGTACTTGTCTGAATGTTTGCTTCCCTTAAAGCGAAAGTTATTTCACAAACAGGTTTTGTAATATGTCTTCGTCCTGGTGACATAGCTACTGCCAATAATTCATCACCACACTGAGCATATGTACCTCTTTGTGCTATTCCTCCCCCTTCACCTATTCCTCTGGTTTCTCTACAATCTACGATATGAGTACTTTTCCCTATCATAATTACACTACCTTAAAAATATTATATCAGATATTTCTTAATAATAACTTATCTGATTTACTTAAGTTATATCTTTTTTCAATAATAATTTGTTCCCAGTTAATCATACGATAATATTAAAAAATATAATAAAGAAATAATTACTTATGCAAATTATGGCGGATGTAGGTGGAATACCTGGAAAAAATTGTAGAGGCTTTTGCAAATATTGTTATTTCAAAAATGTTAAAGAGACCAAAATACTTGGTTGTAAACATTGCCCACCAGGACAAGTGGGCTGCCCTCATTGTACAACCGATACTAACATGACTCGTGACTATTTTCCTGCATACCAAGTATTAGCTTCATTACAAACCAACATTTTCCAGACACAAATTCCACAAAATACTATGGTAAATATTACTGGTGATGGTGATGTAAGTTGTTATCCTGATTTACTGAATTTAACTTCAGGAATTAATGATTTAGGACTGCCCATACATTTAGGATATACTAGTGGAAAAGGTATTGATGATCCACAAATAGTGGATAAATTAATAAATAATGGAGTTATTGAAACAACATACACTGCTTTTTCAACAGATCCTAAGTTACGAAGAGAATGGATGAACGATCCCACACCTGAAGCTTCAGTAAGTGCACTTAAACGTTTTTGTGAATCATGTGATGTTCATGCTGCTTCAATCATTATCCCCGGAGTTAATGATGGTGAGGAATTGGCTCGTACCTGTGAAGATTTAGAATCATGGGGTGCTAAAGCGCTTATTTTAATGAGATTCGCAAATAATCGTAACCAGGGTTTAATATTAAATGATGAACCTATTATTCCAGGTATTGGCCAACAAGCATTGGATGAATTTGAACAACTTGTTATTGACACATCAAAAGAATATAATTTAAGAGTAACTGGAACTCCAGTATGTGATCCTGAAACTGATAGTCCTTATGCATTATCCAAAGATAAAAATAAGGAGTATCTTGAAATACTAACTCCTATTAAAGCAGAAGCAACTATTATAACTAGTAAAATTTCTGCCAAATATATCAGTAAAATAATTGATAATTTAGGTGCTTCCGAGCATGTTAATGTTGTTGCTACAGAACAAGAAATTGCTTGTCTGATAACAGAAGAGGATTTGAGACAAATAGATTTAGATGAAGTGAAGGATACTGTGATTATCCCTGGACGATGTTTTGTTCATGATATGGTTGCAGAAGAGATATTTCGTAGCGACGGTAAATTCCGGTTGATTCATAGAGGTCCTGATTTATTAACAGCTGATGGTGAAATGAGTGGAACATTAACTAAGAAGGATGTTTTAAAACAAGAGTTGTATGCTTTTGAAGATTTAATTGAATTAATTAATTATATGGGAGTTAAGTTTTAGAGGGTTCATCATGAAGGGAAAAATTATTGGTGACATATTAGTTGTTAAAAAGGAACCAGAGGATATTGATGAAATTATAAAGTTGCCTTATATTAATAATATTGTGAAATTAGGAACTATACACGGTCAAAAAAGAGAACCCACAGTTGAAATGATTTATGGTAATTCTACTGAAACTGTTCATAAAGAGAATTATTGTAAATTTAAAATTGATGTTGCTAAGGTTATGTGGTCTAAGGGAAATACTGGTGAACGCTTAAGAATGAGTAAATTACCTGAAAATGATGAAGTGATTGTGGATATGTTTGCAGGTATTGGTTATTTCACTATCCCTATGGCTGTCCATTCTAAGCCTAAAAAAATTTTTGCTATTGAGATTAATCCGGTTTCTTATAATTTTTTATGTGAAAATGTTAAGCTTAATCATGTGGAGGATATTGTTGAACCTATTCTTGGAGACTGTGGTGAACAAGATTTTAATCATGTAGCTGATAGAATTATGATGGGTTATATTGGTGGGACTCATCATTACTTAGATAGTGCTATGCAATACATTAAGGAAGGTGGAATTATTCATTACCATGAATCTACTCCTGAACCTATATTGTTTGAACGTCCCGTTAATAGAGTGCGAGAAGCTGCTGAAAAAGTTGGTAGAACTATTGAAGTTTTGAATAAGAGGAGTATTAAGAAGTATTCCCCTGGTGTTTATCATACTGTTGTTGATATTAAGATTAATTAATTTGTCTTTGTAGTTTTACTGTTTTTTCATATACTTTTTCTTTTAAATATTTTTTATTTATGAATTTTTCATAAACTGGTAATCTTTCTTTAACTGTGTGGTTGATGTTGTTTAAACTATTTTTTAATTCTGCTATTTTTGGCCATTCATTTTCAGGATTCACATAATCAATTGTTATTGGTGATATTCCTCCTAAATCATTTGCTCCGCATAGTACAAAGAAATTTATTAAATCATGATTTAAGTTTGGTGGTATTTGAATACTTACATCAGGAAACATTATTGCAGAGAGTACTGTTAATTTTAATAATTCGATTACTGAAGGCTCAGGATAATTTGCCATTGGAATGTTTTCCTTTGGTGTGAAATTTTGAAGTATTATTTCTTGGATGTGATTGTATTTGTCATGTAATTTTCGTATTTCAAATAATGAGTCTATATGATCATCAGTTGTTTCTCCTATTCCTATAAGTAATCCTGTTGTGAATGGTATTTTTTCTTTACCTGCATTTTCGATGTATTTTAATCGTTTTGCCGGATTTTTACCTGGGCTGTCTTTATGAACTATGGTTTTCATTAATTGTTTGTTTGTTGTTTCTAACATTAATCCCATTGATGCATTTACTTGGGATAATTGTTTTAATTCTTTTCGTTTTATTATGCCCATGTTTGTGTGGGGTAATATTTCATATTTTTCTAATGCTTCTTCGGATAGATTGTAAACATAATCTACCATTGATTCATAGCCATAATTGTTTAGTGTATTTTTTACTATTTCATTTTTGTCTGCTGATTCACCGAACGTGAATAATGCTTCTGTACATCCATGTTTTTTTGCTTTTTGCAGGTTGTTCATTACTGTTTCTTTATTCATCAGTATAAATTCTGCCTCATCTGCATCTTGTTTGAATGTACAGTACCCACAATTATTTTGACATATGTGTGTTAGGGGTAGGAAAATATTTTTAGAATAAGTAATTTGGTTGCTTTGTTTGTTTTGATTTAAATATTTTATACAATCAAGGTAGGTGTTTAAGTCTGAAGATAATAATTGTTTTGCTTCTGCTTTTGAAATATTATTATACATAAACATCACCTAAAAAAAATAGAGTATGATTCTCTTCTTATTCAACTAATCGAAGAATCATTGTTTCAACAAACATTGGTCCAAAACCGGATTTATCTGTATATAATACTACATATACTGCTAAATTTTCTATTTGTCCAATAACATATTCAGCATTAAACCCTGTTGATTCAAATACTTGTTTAATTTTTTCAATACCTTCTAATCCATTGGATTCATCATAAACTTCTTCTGTCTTTCTGAATATTCCATCAACCTTATCCGTTATTTCTCTTGCTTTATTGGATTCTTTTTCTATGTTTTTAATTTTAAAGTGTTCAAACATTTCTAATAGTTTAGGTAACATTTCATCTTTTTCAAATTTGTTATGAGTTTTACCTCTAATAATCATAGATTCGGTACTATGAACTACAGGTTTACATCCTTCAAAAGCATCTAAATACTCCATTATTGGTCTTGACATTTGCATTACTTCCATTTTATCTCCTCACATATTAAATTCATTTTTTAATTCACCAAATGATGCAACTTTTTCTGCATATGCATTATGTTGATGTATACTTTCTTCATTAACTTGTTTTATTGTTACCATAGAATTATTAGGTAAGTCAGAATATTTTTCAAGTAATCCCATAACCATATTTCTTACACAATCTTCTACAAATACGGGATTTTCATGAGCATTCATAACAATTTTATTCTCATCAGGTCGTTTTAGTATTTCACATACTGGAGAACTCATAGAATCTTGTATTATCTTTATTAAATCATCCACATTCACATCTTGATTTTCGGATACTTCCAATAATATAGTTCCAATTCCCCTTTGATTATGAGATGCAAAAGTAACTGCTTCTAAAACCTTTTCTGTTGTTTCTTCATCTAAAAATTGTAATAGTTTTTCTTTTGATGCCTGTTCTACTGATTCTTGTGCACATGGACATACTGTCATACCAACTACTTCAGCACCTATCATTTTACGAACTGAAATTTTACCTGTTTCATCTTTTGTTGCAATTGCTCTTGCTATAATATTAGTTGTTTCTTGTGTTTTTTTTCGTGTAACCGGAGAATATTTATTTATTATGTATTCACTTTTTGCTTCTGTTTCAGCCCGTAATGCATATTCATGTTTTTCAAGTAGTCTTTTTACTAAGTTTGCACAGATAGTTTCTATATGAATTTCTCCCTGATTTGCTGATTCATCAATAATTTCTGTTATTGCTTCAGGGTTTCTTGACATATGCACTCCTTTTTGTGTGCTTGGTAAATCAACAAAAGCATTGAATTTCGGCAGTAATATAATTGGTCTTTTATTGTCTCTGTTTATTTTTAATAATTTTTTTACACCTGTTACTCCAACTCTTGTTAGTGATATTGGTGCTTTAGGTTCTTTGTCTTGTGTATCCGGAAATTCTTTTATAGTCATTAAAATAATCTCTCCTAATTATTTACGAAAAAATATGATTAATATTTATTATATTGTGTAATATTTTATTTCAATATTTAGTATAATAATAATTTTTATAAAAATAGTATTTTTGAGTGAAAAGTTTAAAATAAAAAATAATTAGAATTAATCATCGAAGTTTATCATGGATGAATTTAATTCTTCTTTAACTATGTTTAAGACAGTTTGTGTGTATGTTTTTGTTACGTGTTCTTCTTTTAATAATAATTTAATAAATTTGTTTAATTCAAATGTGTTTCTGAATTTTGCTATTATTATTCCATCAAATTGTCCTGTTACATCATAAACGGCTAATAGGTTGTTCTTGAATTCTTCTTTTTCTATTAAATGAGATACTGTTCCACCTTTTATTTCTATACCAATAATTGCGGTTAAATGAAATCCTAATTTTTCATGATCTATTACTGGTACGAATTTACTGATTATTCCTGATTTTGTTAGCTTATCAACCCTATTATGAATTGTTCCTACAGATACCCCTAAATCTCTAGAAATTTTCCTATATGATTTCCTCCCATCGACACTTAATAATTCTAAAATGCTTTTATCTAATGAATCCATTGATAAAGCCATATTTTCAGGTTCTACATTGTATTCTGTTATTTCTTGAGCCATATTATCCCCTAACATTTTTGTATTAAATTAATTGTTAAATATTATTATTATAAGATTAATCGTATATAAACCTTTTTAAATTTATGTAATAAATAAAGAAAATAATATTTTTTTATATAATTTTTTACATAATTATGAAAAAAAATACCACAACAAATAGATAAAAATTATAAATAATATTATCAAAAAATATTAAAAAGAACAAAATAGCCCATTTAGACAAAAAATTATAATAAATATATACACTTTATAATCAAAAACATCAAATTAAAATAAAAAAATATAACAAAATAACCCAATAACACAACATAAAAATAACATATTACAAAAAAAGTATATAACGAAAAAATAATAAAAAAATATTAAAAAATGAACCAACAAATATTAAAAATAAATAAGATTTTCAAAACAAAAAAAAAATCGGGTGAAAATTAATGAAATGGTACATTGCTTTTATAGTAGTCATACTCATATTAGTAGGTTTACTATATGTTTCAACATCCACATCATCAGAAAACATTGAACCACTAGGAAGACTAGCATTTGTAAAAATAGCAAATCCTGATATGTACCCAGAACATGTACATGCAAATCTTTTAGCACAATATGCAGAAGAAAGAAATTCACAATGTGCTATTGTATTACACTATGCAGGTAGTTCAAATTATAGAAATTTCATGAATGGAAAAGTATATATTATAGAAATGGCATTCATGGATACAGCAGGAGCACAAGTAGACATTGACTGGAACCAAGTACTTGATTATGGTATAAATGGAGTTCCAGACAATAAATGGGATTACAAAGTAGATGGTGAAATCTATGATCGTTTTGAAGATGCATGGGCAAGAGTTTTAGAAATGGCCAAACAACAAGGACAACAAGGACCAATACCAATGGTTTGGCATGGAACTGTTAGAGAAGGAAGTATTTTCATCAATCCAGGATGTGGATTCCCATTATATTACCAAGTATGTTCAAAAGAATTTGGACACTTCGGAGGAATAATGCGAGCAGCAACAGGATCAATATTCCCATACTTTAACAACCCATACAGAGCATACGAAATAGAACACGCATCCGAGTTACAATACTATTACACACACAATATGTTAAACTATGAATAGTAAAATAATAATACTATTCACACTTCCTTACCCAATTTTTCTTCCTTAATTTTAATAATTAATTCTTTCAATTCATCAAGTGGCATATCAGTTCTCATCCCAGTCAATTTAAAATGAGTTCTGGAAATAAAATATCCCCTATCACGTATCTCATCAATAACATCATTCATTTTAGGAGAACTAATTTTTAAAGATTTACAAATTTTATGAATATCATAAAAAGTTATAGGACCCTCTGATTCATCCAAACATAGATTAAACAGTTTCAACAAATCCTCTTTCTTGTTTAATTGTAATTCATCAGTAGTTTCAATCATATTTTTAATAAACTCCTTATCAGATATATGTCCTAACCATAATGGTCCAGCAACAACATATTTTTCACCACACACAGGACAAGTATCTTCTACTGGAGGAACATAACCTTTAAATGACTGTCTATGCAAACAATGAGGACAATGAGCAATAAACCCAATATTTTCTAACGACCTATTAGTGGCTTTACCCCCACGTTTTACAGTAGCATAAATTCTCATATAATGCTCAGTACTATGAGAAAATAATACATGCATATACTTCTGGTTAACTGCCAAATTACGAGCAATAAATGCCAACAATATCCTTATACCATTTTCATGACAATACTCCGTTTTCTGAGGTTCCGCACCATATTTCCTGATACAAGGATCATGGTAAGTTCCACATAAAGCAGAAGTATCTGTTGCACTAATACAAATCAAACCACCAGGACGTATGTTAATTGCTGTTGATTGTGTGAACATTGACGGAGTACCAAAAGGATCAATATCCACTACATCAAAAAGACCCTTATTTGACTGAAGCAGAACATTAGCATCATTTTTTTCTACATCAACATTAGTAATTCCATTTAATTTCATATTATTTTTAGCAATCTCAACAGCCAACGGATTTACATCACCTACAAGAACCCTTTCTACACCAGGTATTTCTTTAGAATATCTTGCCCCACGAATACCAGTACCACCAAAAGCATCAAATATAACAATGTCATGATCCAAGGATTTCCGATACTGATTCAAAACCACAACAGAAATATCCCTATTCAATTCCATTACAGGATTATAAAATACTGGTGCCTTAGCAGAAACTTTTTCAAAATCCGGTACTTCTATTTTTACTAATCCCTCTTCAATATAATGAGTATCCATCCTACTTAACTCCTAATTAATTATTAATATTAAATCAATTCACTAGTTTTAATGTTTGAAGAAAATTGCTAATATACTTTAAAGCTGAAAAAATAATAATGAGACTTGGCATAAATTAGTTTCAAGAGAAAAAAAAGTAATACTCGAAAAAATATTAACCNTTTTTTTTTCAAAATGATAACCAGTATTATGTCTTTGTTCAAATCAAATGTAACAATACCCTTTTCTTTTATTGTTTATTTTTGAAAATAGTCTTGTATTTTTTTGATTTTCCCTGGGGCAGTCCGTGCCCACTTATACAGTCGTTCCTTAGGGAAGTTCTGCTTACTTTTACGAATGATATTACATGCTGCATTGATATCTGCATTTATCAATATTCCAGTGCTTGTTTTATAGAGTCCTCTTTTTATTCGTTTTCCTTTAAATTCATATTCCTCATTTTTTTCTTCATCTGCTTTGTAGGTTGGTAATATGTCGTTGTCTAGGAAACTGCTTTTGCTTGTGTAGGATTCTTCGGTAATAATTAGTTTAATGTCATATTTTTGGCATTGCGTTTCTAATTTGTTTATGAATTTTTTAAAAGCAATTTGTGTGAATATTTGATTTTGTTTTTTTCCCATATCTGTTTCGTATTGGAAGTTTTTGTTGTATCCGAGTATTATGGTTCCTATGTCTTGTTTTTTACATGTATCTATTATGAATTTGGTTGTGTGATCTAGGAAGTTGTCTTTGTATTGCTTTAAATTTGGTGTTAAATTTTTGTAATCGTTTGGATGTTTTTAGTCCCTGTTTGTTTAGTATTGATTGATATTGTGCTGTTTTTTTGCATTTGAAGGCTATTTGATTTTTTAAAAATCGCCCGCCCACAAGATATGGGGTCCCTTCACTTGTAACAATACTTGCAAAATTATTAACACCCAAATCAATACCCATCATCTTACTTTCATCTAAACCTAGAGACTCTTTTTCCATTTGATACGTGAAATTGGCTTTAAACATTTGTCCATTCTTTAATGGTATAATTTCTACCTGTATAATCTTTTTATCACGTATATTTTCAGGAATTCTAATACGTGGTCTGCAATCTTTGGATTTTAACTCTTTTTTATATTCTCTGCTTAAAGGTAATTCAATGTAACCCTGTGCCAATTTTTTCTTGGAAGAAGTTATTGACTCCTTTGATATTATAATATTATGTAAACTGTTATCTCTGGTTTTAGGTTTATTTAATGGTCGTTTATATTCATTATCGATGCTTTTATTTGTTAATGCAACATAAGAATTAAAAGATTCAACATGCTTTTTAATAACATTATTTGCTATATGAGCTTGAATAAGTGAATAATCTTTACTGAATTCAGTTTTAACTTTAGTGATTATTGATTTGAAATTCAACTGTTTAAAATGTTTATCATCAGCACATTTATCTAATTTAGTAGTTTTTATAGCACAATTTCGTAAATCATTTAATTTCAATGAAATATCCACTAAAACATTGAATTGTTTCTTAGAAAGACCTCGAATAAGAGTACTTTGAGTTAAATATATACAATTTTCATCCATCATAATAATCAATACTGCTTATTTCACTCCATTAACTTTAAAACCGAAAAATCAAGAAAAGAATTTCATAAAATAACAATCCTATGACTTCGATAATATAAATTATAGAATAAAAGCTATATAAGTTTAATCCAAGAGCAGCTGGTAAGTAATCAGGGGGGGGTCTTGATAAGTAATATATTTCATATTCATATATACATACGTAACAATCATACTAAAAAAAAGTTTCATCCACATAAAAAGTATTACAAAAACGAATTTATGCCAACACTCATAATATACAAAAAAAATTATTAATTAATAATTAGATATTAAATAAGTAATGAATGATTAATGAAATTAATTCAAGAATGAATACAAAACCTAAGGAAGGGTATCTTTATGATAAATATAGCAAAACCAATAATTAGTAATGAAGAAATAGAAGCAGTTACAGAAGTTCTTAAATCAGGAATGCTTGCACAAGGACCAAAAGTAGCAGAATTTCAGGAAAAATTTGCAAAATATTCTGAATCAAAACATGCAATTGCAACAAGTTCCGGAACAACAGCATTACATACTGCCATTGTTGCAGCAGGAATAGAAGCAGGAGATGAAGTAATTACAACACCATTCACTTTTGCAGCAACATCAAATTCAATATTATACTCTAATGCAAAACCTGTATATGCAGATATTAATCCAGAAACATTTAATCTAAATCCTGAAAAAATTGAAGAAAAAATAACAGATAAAACTAAAGCAATAATACCAGTACATCTTTATGGTCAGCCAGCAGATATGGATCCAATACTTGAAATAGCTGAAAAACATGATTTAAAAGTCATTGAAGATGCTGCACAAGCCCATGGAGCAATATATAAAGGTAAAAAAATAGGTAGTTTAGGTGATTTTGGCTGTTTCAGTTTTTATCCTACTAAAAATATGACCACAGGAGAAGGTGGAATGGTCACAACCAATGATGATGACCTTGCAGAAAAGGCAGGAATGGTACGTGCTCATGGAGAAAGTAAAAGATATGAACAATCATTACTCGGTTACAATTACCGTATGACAGATATTGCTGCTAGCATTGGATTAGTACAACTAAAACACATAGATGAATTTAATAAGAAAAGAAATGAAAATGCAAAATACCTCTCTGAAGGATTAAGTGATGTTAATGGTATAACTACACCAAAAATAGATGATGACGTCACCCATGTATTCCACCAGTACACTATTCGAGTATCCAAGGATAGAGATGCTTTCAAACAATACCTAACCGATAATGAAATTGGAACAGGAGTACATTATCCTATTGTACTATACAAACAACCATATTACCAGAATATTGGACTTACAGGAGATTGTCCTGAAGCAGAACTTGCAGCTAGCCAGGTAATTTCATTACCAGTTCATCCTTCATTAACGACCAGTGAACTGGATACAATTATTGAAACAGTAAAAAAAGGTTCTGAAGAATTATTATAAACATTAACACCCAATTATTCATTCTTTTTACTATTTTTTTAGGAAAACTGTTATTATGAAAATTGAAAAAAATTCATTTAATAAATATGTTGAAGAAAATGTTTTTACCACCATTGAAGAGTATAAACTAATTAATGAAAATGAAAAGATTATGATTGGTGTTTCTGGTGGAAAAGACAGTATTTTAACTCTTCATATGATACATAATTATAGAAAGAAGATGGATTTGAATTTTAATATTGAAGCAGTATGTATCGATGAAGGAATAGCAGGTTATCGTGAAGAAGGAATAAAAACTGCAAGAAAAAATTGTGAAAAACTAGATATACCTTTAACTGTTTATTCATTTAAAAAGGAATGGAATTATTCATTAGATGAAATACATAATTTATATAAAAGTACTTGTATGCCTTGTGGTGTTTATAGAAGATATTTATTAAATAAAATTTCTGATGAACATGAATGTGATAAAATAGCTACAGGACATAACATGGATGATGAAATTCAATCATTCCTCATGACTTTTGCACGTAATGATCAGAACAAATTCCCTAAGTTTGGACCTAAACTTAGTAAGATTCACGAAAATATGGTACCGCGTATTAAACCATTATGGAGACTTCCAGAGAAAGATGTTGGAATATGGTGTGTGGTTAATAATATTCCTATTCATGATGAAGAATGTCCTTATTCAGTAACATCACTACGTAGTGATGTGAAATCATTATTAAATAGACTTGAAGAAAAACAGAAAGGAACTAAGAATAATATTTTCAAATCATTTATGAAAACATTTACTCTTAAACAAGAAAAAGTTAAATTAAATTCATGCGAAATATGTGGCCAGCCAACTGCTAAAAGTCCTTGTAAAGCTTGTGAAATGACAAAAGAGATAAGTGAACTTATAACTCATCAGCAGTTCTGAAGATTGAACCACCATATATCTCTTCTTGCATGTCCTGCACTCCCTGTATTGCCAAATCTATAGAATCTGCTATTTTTAGTATTCTTCTTTTTTTTACATTTAATGTTTTTCCACATGTACATTTTTTTGTTTTAACGCCCTCTTTTGAGTATAATACTCTTCCACAGTCACAACGATATAATAAATATGCCATATTATCATACTTCCTTCATATGCCTAAAATTGCTTGTAAGTAAGGTAAGAATACATTATTAATTGTTATTAAAACTCCTATTGTACATCCAAGATTTGTACCTAATACTACTAGTATTACCCTAAACAACTTGTTATGCCATAAGTCTCCAAATGATTCAAAGTCTGCTAGTTCATGAAGATCATCAAATCCTACTTTTCGTAATTTTCCTTCAACTATACCTGAAAACCATCCTGCTGCGAGTAACGGGTGTATAACTGTTATTGGTGCTACAAGCATAGCCACTATTGCGGATTGTATTTTTGAACCGGACAATAATGATCCTATAAATGCTCCTCCTCCTGCAAATATTAAATAATTTATTAAACCTCCTTCTATATTAATACCCTGAAAAAATGCTATTATGAATATTAGTATAAAAATTATAGGTATTGAATAAATTATTATTTTTGTTATTGAAAATCTGGATTCTTTGACGTAGCTTAATGTTTCTATATCTGGTATTGTATCAGGATTATTTAAGAATGTTTGTATTCCAGATTTGTGTCCTGCACCCACTACTGCTACTACATTCCTGTTTTCAAGACTTTTAAGATTATATGCCATGTAAGCATCTCTTTCATGTACTAATGCATTATATCCTCCAGGAGAAGCTTCTTTAAAATATCCCATTACTTCTTGTATTGTGTCTTCTTGTTTTAATCGTTCTATTTCTTCTTCGAATGAACCTTCTTCTTCATCATCCCCTGATAAGAAGGATGTTATTAGTTCCCATACAAATGTTAATTTTTCTTTAAATGTCATTCCTTTAATTGTTCTTTTTAATGTAATTTGTATGTTTCTGTCTATTAATGCTATTTCAGCATTTACTTCTTGTGCTATTTTTGCTGCTTCTAACATTTCTGAACCTGGTTTAACACCTACGTCATCACCCATTTTCCTTTGTGTGTGTGCTAGGAATGTAGTTACTAATGTTACTACTAAATTTGATGATTTGAGTAGTGATTTTAGGTCAAATTTTTCTTCTTGTTTTATTCCATAACTTTCATTCACTAATGTTTGGTATCTTCCCGTGTCTAATTCAATTGCTACTATTTCAGGTTTTTTATCATAAATTGTTTCTCTTACAGTATCTATGCTTTTTTCTGATATGTGTGCTGTTCCTACTATTTCAAGTGATGGTTCTAGTATAGGTTCTATTATTTCTGATTCTTCAACAATTTCATCTTCGTTAAATGATTCATCTGTTTGTTCGGGAAGGATAATATCTTCTTCTTTTTCATCATTTTTCGGATACACTCTTGTTATAGGTGGTAGTTTATAGTTTCTTTCATCGTAATTTTCGTTCATGTTATCACATGCTCATATTAGTATTATTTTACCATCAATAAATGAGGGTACATTTTTTGTTGTATTTATTGATTTGCTAATTTCAATATCTTCAAATGCACCTAATTCTTTCAGTCTTGTTGCACTTTCAGAGGAATCTATTAAATTTTTAGATACTTCTTCATCATTAGATATCATGTATGCTACTTGTGCTGATTCTGTTAATTCTAAGGATATATCTTCTTTTTCAGCTATTTTTATTATTTCTTTGATTATTATTCCTGCTCCGACACAATCTTCTATAGTGAATTTTTGTTTTCTTCCTGCCATAATCAAGTTTATTTCATTATCTGCTAAGTCTAATGCTTTATGAGCTACTGCACTTGCATTTATTGCTGTTCCTATTAATATTTTGGTATTTTTATCATTTTCTTGTACATTATTGATTACTTTTGTCCCATTAGTAGTTTTTAGTACTAATGTTTTTGATGTGAAATCATTTATTGAATGGGGTGAATTTGAAAGATCGAAATTTTCTATTTTTTCAGCATTTTTTTCACCAGCAAGTATTGCTTGAACATTTTGTCTTAATTCAAATGCTTGTTCTTCACTGTTAACTGGTATTACCTCTTCAAATGTGTTTAAAGCTAGAGTTATTGTTGTACTAGCTCTCAGTAAATCTATTATTATTGCCACATCGTTTGTATCGGAATTATATAGTGTAACATTTATTTTCATTAAATCACTAAATTATTTTTGTGTATGTCTTATATACTATTATATTATTATTTGTATTATTTCAATAGTTTTATCATTACTAATAAAGATGTAGTCAGAATGTGTGGTGATGAATTTTCAGTTACTTTTTAGCAAAAAAGTAATACTTTTTTAATTCTTTTTAAATGTTAATTTTTACTAGTTTTATTCGCCCCTTGGGGCGTGTTTTAAAAAATAAGCGATAATAAAGTTTTTATAGTAAAAAGGAGAGATATTATATTATGAAAGTACAAAATAACTCTCCTATTATTAATTATGTTGGTCATCAACTTAAACTTGACGGTTTTTTTAGTGAACCATTGGTTGATGTTATTAGAAAAGATAATACTGATGATGAATGTGTAAATTTATTATCTGTTGATTGTAAAGATTTGATTGTAGATTATTTGGATAATTATTTTGATGATGATCTTCCAGTTTCCTGTGCTGAGGATTATGTGAAATCTAAGCTATCTCGGATTGCGGATAATTTGAAAGTTTTTGAAACTAAAGATGGTGTTGTTTTTACTCAATTTAGGAGTTATTGTCCTCATTGTGGTTCTAAACATGTTGTTGAAGATGGTTATTATCCTAAAAAGCTTGTTTTAAATGTTTTTGGTAATGTTGATGCTCGTATTAAACGTTATGAATGTCGTAATTGTGGTAAAGGTTTTTCTGCAGATATTAGCAGTGTAGTTGATAGAAAATTCAGTGTTTCCAAGCGTATTATGAAGATAATACAGAATTATTATGCTATTTGTGGTACTCCCGTTCGTAGAATACAGGAGATCATGAAAAGAATACATAATGTATGCGTATCTTATCAGGAAGTACAGGACATTATAGTCGATTATATTATTAAATATGAGTCTAATTTGGAAACTTATTCTGGATATTATGTGTTTGATAGTTTATGGGTTAAAATAGATGAAATTAGTGATAATTATGTTTATTTCTTTGCATTATTTGATGTACATCATAGAACATTGGTGGATTATAAAATAGTTGAAGAAGAAAATAGTACGGAAGTTTATAATTTCTTACGAAATGCTACTCTTAATCAACCCCGTAAAGCAATTACAACTGACTTACATATTGCTTATCGAAAACCAATACAAGATTTAGGATTCAAACACCAATTTTGTGAATTCCACACCAAACAAAACGTGGTTGTTCAGAATCCGGTTGATACTTTTTTAAAACAACAATTTAAATATTCTTAAATTTAAATTAAATAATTATTTAGTTTTTATTTAATATATAAAAAATGATAAACTTCTTTTTTCTAAAATTAATTAAAATAAAAGCTTGATTAATTAAATTAATAGTTTTAAAATACTTTTAATTAAATAGGTTCTATAAATGTTTAATTGATATAAAAAGAAAGATTTAAGCTTAAATTTTAATAATCCGAGATATACTATGTTTATTATATAATATGCTCCCGATTATTTTATTATTTCTTAAAATAAGCTCATAAAATAGTATATATAGGATGTGGAGTAATATATACTATTATGAAACAAACTCTCAACTCCACTGAAGATAATATGTTTGAACTTGATATTATTTTTTGTGGTAAAACTAATGAAGTTCAAGTTTATGAAGATTGTCAAACACGTGTTTTTGAAGATATTATTGATATAGCTTTACAAGAAGGCCTACCAGTACGTGTTATTAAACGTAATCCTATTTGTAAGGTCTGTAAAAAACCATTAGCGTGTAATGGTACTAAAAGTATTCGATTAAATAAAAATGTGGAAGTTAAATATCAAAAATATATTCATAATCAGTGTGAAAAAAGCAGTTGTATAAGCTCCCTTATTAAGTTTAAAGATAAATTCTGTAGTTATATGAGAAGTATCTGTAATAAAGGAATAATAAAATCATTAATTGGATATTCATCATATCAAAATAAAAAAGAAAGTATTTATGATCAGTATGAAGTACAGATACCACGTAACACTATTTTATATCATGAACAAAAATGTACTAATGACTTACTGAATTATCTGGCATCACAACAATATCAAAAAATTAAAGAAATGAACATACAACCCTCAGGAGTTTATTCATATGACGAACAGTACGTTTTTATTAAAAGAAAACTCTACCTACGGATGACATTAATAGATTATCTGAATAAACTCATAATGTACGAATACATAGTAGCCCAGGACGAATTTAATGATAACACTATACAAAACTTCTTAGAAACAGCAATAAACACCCAACCACTCAAAGCAATAATAACCGATGGAAGAAAAAGCTACAAAACAATAATAGAAGCAACCGGAGCAATACACCACAGATGCTACTTCCACTTAATGAAAAACCTAATGACACCACTAAACAAACACACCAACAAAATACGAAGAAAAAACAAAACAATAGAAGAACAAATCAACAGTAAAACAACAAAAATAAAAAACATAGAACAAAACAAAAAGAAATACGCCGGACGCATACCTTTAAAAGATAAAAAAACAAACACACAAATACAAAAAATTAAAACACTAACAAAAGCAATATCCACACACAAAAAAGAAATACGACAAAACAATAAACAACTAAAGAAAATACAATATGACATAGAACGCATACAAAAAATATTCACAGCAAAAACATACAAAGAAGCCAAAAGACGATTCAACACCATACACAACCAAAAAAAAGGAATAAACAAACACATAACAAAATTTCTAGAAAAAATCAAACCCGAACTAGAAACCATGTTAAACCACTTGCTTGATGAAGAAATACCAGCAACCAACAACACAGTAGAAAACTACTACCGAACCACACTACCCCGAAGCCAAAAAAGAATCTATAAAACACTACAAGGACTCAAAAAAGCAATAAAAATAGCACAAATACGCTGGACACACCGCAACGTACTAAAAGAAACAGACAACATAGATCTAAACACATACATCTAAAAAAAAATCCCAAAACAACACTAAATTTATAAGCCCCTAATTAACTGCACACAATAACTCTCTCTCAAAACTACACAAAAACAAACAACAATAAAAACAAAACGAAACAAAGAACACACTCTTTTTTGTAAATAAACCCAATCATACACTCTAAAAACACACAACTTCAAACACAAAAAAGAAAAATCAGAACCAAACATCAACCGGATTCTGAACAACCACACAAAACATCAACAAATACTTATATAATCATGTAAAAGAGAACAATATCTCAAAAAAGACTCATAAGGAATATAAAAAATATTTAGAAGAAATTTATCAAATTTATGAATCAAACAATAGATTTGAAGTTTTAGATATATTGGATAATCTCTCTGGTAGGCGTGAAGAGTTTCCGGATGTTATTAATGAGATTATTGATAAAAAGATTCGTCCTTATTCTCGTTATTTAACTATGTTTCTTGAAGATAGTTTTATTGAACGTACTAGTAATTGGATTGAACGTATTTTTGGTGATTTAGCACCTAAATCTTTAAAAAATAAATTTAAAACATTACGAGGATTTTTATCTAGACTAAATTTGAAGCTTAAAAGATGGGATTCTCGAAACGCAATTTTATGATGGAAAAGGTAACTTCACCACACATTTTGACAACACCTAATAAAGATGTAGTCAGAATGTGTGGTGATGAATTTTCAGTTACTTTTTAGCAAAAAAGTAATACTTTTTTAATTCTTTTTAAATGTTAATTTTTACTAGTTTTATTCGCCCCTTGGGGCGTGTTTTAAAAAATAAGCGATAATAAAGTTTTTATAGTAAAAAGGAGAGATATTATATTATGAAAGTACAAAATAACTCTCCTATTATTAATTATGTTGGTCATCAACTTAAACTTGACGGTTTTTTTAGTGAACCATTGGTTGATGTTATTAGAAAAGATAATACTGATGATGAATGTGTAAATTTATTATCTGTTGATTGTAAAGATTTGATTGTAGATTATTTGGATAATTATTTTGATGATGATCTTCCAGTTTCCTGTGCTGAGGATTATGTGAAATCTAAGCTATCTCGGATTGCGGATAATTTGAAAGTTTTTGAAACTAAAGATGGTGTTGTTTTTACTCAATTTAGGAGTTATTGTCCTCATTGTGGTTCTAAACATGTTGTTGAAGATGGTTATTATCCTAAAAAGCTTGTTTTAAATGTTTTTGGTAATGTTGATGCTCGTATTAAACGTTATGAATGTCGTAATTGTGGTAAAGGTTTTTCTGCAGATATTAGCAGTGTAGTTGATAGAAAATTCAGTGTTTCCAAGCGTATTATGAAGATAATACAGAATTATTATGCTATTTGTGGTACTCCCGTTCGTAGAATACAGGAGATCATGAAAAGAATACATAATGTATGCGTATCTTATCAGGAAGTACAGGACATTATAGTCGATTATATTATTAAATATGAGTCTAATTTGGAAACTTATTCTGGATATTATGTGTTTGATAGTTTATGGGTTAAAATAGATGAAATTAGTGATAATTATGTTTATTTCTTTGCATTATTTGATGTACATCATAGAACATTGGTGGATTATAAAATAGTTGAAGAAGAAAATAGTACGGAAGTTTATAATTTCTTACGAAATGCTACTCTTAATCAACCCCGTAAAGCAATTACAACTGACTTACATATTGCTTATCGAAAACCAATACAAGATTTAGGATTCAAACACCAATTTTGTGAATTCCACACCAAACAAAACATCAACAAATACTTATATAATCATGTAAAAGAGAACAATATCTCAAAAAAGACTCATAAGGAATATAAAAAATATTTAGAAGAAATTTATCAAATTTATGAATCAAACAATAGATTTGAAGTTTTMRWTATWYTRRWTMATCWSTYTGGTAGGCGTGAAGAGTTTCCGGATGTTATTAATGAGATTATTGATAAAAAGATTCGTCCTTATTCTCGTTATTTAACTATGTTTCTTGAAGATAGTTTTATTGAACGTACTAGTAATTGGATTGAACGTATTTTTGGTGATTTAGCACCTAAATCTTTAAAAAATAAATTTAAAACATTACGAGGATTTTTATCTAGACTAAATTTGAAGCTTAAAAGATGGGATTCTCGAAACGCAATTTTATGATGGAAAAGGTAACTTCACCACACATTTTGACAACACCCTAATAAATATAGAAAAAAACTTTTACTAATACAAATATAGTAATAATCAACTAATGGATTAATGATATGATGAAAATTATTACAACTCCCATGTGTGAAGATGTTTTAAGAATATCTGGATTAACGGATTACCAAGTTGTTAAACCTAATGAGATAAAAGATGCTGATTTGGCCATTTTATTATCTGAAACAAAAACAGATATTCCTACATTAAAGATTAAATTAAACACGTACTNCCCAATTATATGAGAGTATTAATGCAATATGTGAAAAGTTTAATTTGAAAGCCAATGATTACATAGTGGATAATATAAAGAAATCTATTAAGAAAAATTCTGAAAAGAAAATGCATAGAGCAAATATTAAAGTGAAAGTTTATAGTAACTTTATTAAAGATACCGTACTAGACATGGGTTATACTGTTTGTGATAATGAATATGATTATGTTGTATGTCCAGATTATTTAGAAAATACTGTGACTAATAAAAAAAACTTAATTATTATACCCTCACATAAAAATGTTTCAACCAATATTATTGAAAGGATTAATGAACGATACAACTTACTGGAGAGAGAATTATGTATGAAACACTAACATATACTGGTGGTATTCATAAAAATTATGAAATTGAAGAATTAATTGAAGATCTTGGTGGGTTTATTTTACAAAAAAATGAATCACAACTAGATATTACATTCACACTTGCAATACCTGCAGAAGATGTTGATAAAGTCGAGATTAAAGCAAAAGAATTACTTGGAGAAGTAGAAATATCTCCCTTAGCTAGTACTGAAATTGCTGTTGTATCTCCTACTCTAGCCAGACAACATCTTCCCCATGCAGCTTGTGATATTGCCGAATATCTTAGAAGATATGGAACAAAAACCAATATGATAGGTCTTGCAAGAGGTGCTGGGAAAGGAATTTCACAGATTAGTAAACCTGAAAAGGATTTGATTGAAGAACATGATCTTGCAATTTTCTCATTGGGTAGTTTTGAAGATTGCATACGTAAAAAAACACACTTATTTGAGGATATAGATATTCCAGTGATTGTTGTTGGAAGTCCTGAATTAGATGCAGAAGAAATAAATGCAAATGCATATGTTTCAGGTTTTGGAAGAATTCCTAGAAGATTGAAACGTGGTGAAAATATTAGGGCTTTAAGGAAATTAGCCGGAATTGCAGAAGAAATTATTGCAAAACAAAAAGAAGATCTTTCAGATGATCCTCTGATAATTTCACCAATAATTGCTAAAATTGGTATTGAACGTAGCGTAGATGAAGTAGCACATATCAATTCTCCTATGGCCATAGTTAGTCAACTTGATGGGGTACGCGTAAAATTACCATATGATGAGTTCCATGAGGAAATTGCTAATGTTGAAGTTGAAGGATATAGATTAGGAGATATTGCTGAAATTAAGAAATCTAAGATGTATGATCACATATTAGTGAAGATATTGCCTGAAACATCTTTAATTTAAATTTTAATCCCCCAACCTTTTTTTATTGTATTATATTATTTAATAAACTTATTTTCCCATATGATAAAATTAATATAGTTAACTTAATTATTCATCATTAAAAAATATAATTATATAGAATTATTGAATTTAATGAAGGAATAATATAATGGCACACGAACATGGCGCAAATTTATCTGATGAAGATAAAAAAGCAATAATGGAACAAAATATTAATATTACCCGTAATTTAGCTAATATTAAATATAAAGTAGCTGTAATGAGTGGTAAAGGTGGAGTTGGAAAATCTACTGTAGCAGTTAACCTTGCACAAGCTTTTAATGCTATGGGTTACAAAACTGCCATATATGATGTTGACATCCACGGACCTAATGTTCCAAAAATGTTAGGAATAGAAAATGAATCATTAAGTGTTAAAGGAAACAAATTAGTACCTGTTGAAACTGATGATGGATTACTTGTTGCATCAATGGCATTTCTTATTGAAAGTAACGGTTCACCAATTATATGGAGAGGACCACAAAAAACTGGTGCAATAAAACAATTAATATCTGATGTTGCTTGGGGTAACATTGATGTTATGATATTTGATAATCCTCCAGGAACTGGAGACGAACCTTTAACAGTCCTTCAGATGATACCTGATTTAGATGCTGCCGTTATGGTAACAACCCCTAGTTCTGTATCAGAAGAGGATGTAATTAAATGTGTTGGTATGACCAGGATGTTAAATATTAAAAATATAGGGTTAGTAGAAAACATGTCATACTTTGAATGTCCACATTGTGATGAAAAAATTAATTTATTTGGAGACTGTAAAGGCAAAGATTTTGCTGCAGCAATGGATGTTGACTTCTTAGGAGACTTACCTTTCAGAACAAAAGTATCCGAATCTGCTGACAAATATGAAGTACCAATAGTAAAATCAGAACCAGAATCACAAGCAGCACAGGGTTTCTTTGATGTTGCTAAAGAAATTGAATCCAAATACTTTAATAAAGATGAATAATTTTTTCATCCGACTATTTTTTTTAAATAACCTGACTATATGAATATCTTTTTTTTGAATTTTTTCTGTGTAATTATTTATTTTTGATATAATTGTCAATTTTTCCAAAATAACTTTATGATAATGAATATATACATCTTCAAGAAATATTCAAAAATATTTAATAAAAATTAATGATAATGAAATTAATTAGTAAATAGATATACTATAACATTTAACAAAATATAATATATCATAAAAATATGAGGAAAATAAAATGGTGAAATACGTACCTGATTATTATAAAATATTAAAAATTAATACCAATGCAAATAAAAAAACTATTAAACAAGCTTATAAAAGATTATCTAAAAAATATAGTCCAGAAAATAATAAATCAAATCGTTCACAGAAAATGTATAAACTAATACAGGATGCATATATAGTTTTATCAGATGATAAAAAAAGAAAAAAATATGATAAAATCCTAAACAATACTAATAATAAATCTGAAAAAAAAAGTTAATGTTAAAAAAGCAGCGAATTTAGCTAGTGATATAAAAGATAATTATGATCTCATTTCCAGATTATTCAATTTTGGTACTAATGCAATGAAGGGAAAAGGATTGTTAACAGGTACTAATATCATTATTGGTAGTGCTATGGCAGGTTATGGAATTAAAAAAGGCCGTGATTATATGGCTAACCGAAAAAGAAAAAATCAATAGTTATATTTAATTAAGGAGATTAATAATATTCATTAAGCAACCACAATACTTTTTCATATGAATTAATTTTGATAATTCCTCTTTTTTCTATATAATCCTCTTTTGTTCCCTTGTATTTAATCATGTTATATGAATTATTTTCCATAATTTTTTTTTAGATGCCTTAAAGAGTCAGCATATTACTTTTTAATAGAAAACCTAAAATATGTTATATCAAAAAATATTTTAATTACCAAAGGTTATATAATATAGAAGAACATATAATATAATTATAAAAAAATAAAATAAAAAAATCAAAAATTTATAATAATTTAATAATTTTAAAAAAAAATAAATTGGAGGTAAAATAAAATGAAACCAACAGATAAAGATGTTAAAGGAACAACTACCGTAGGCTTTGTTTGTAAAGATGGAGTAGTAATAGCAACAGAAACAAGAGCAACCATGGGTGGATTAGTTGCAAACAAAGGCGCAGACAAACTATTCCAATTAGATGATAAAATCGGAGCAACAATAGCAGGTACAGTATCACATGCACAATCATTAATGGACGTTATAAAAGCAGAAATAGCATTATACAAATTAAGAAACGAAAAAGACATGTCCATAGATGCAGTAGCAGTATTAACAAGTAACATACTAAAATCAGGACCATACTATGTGCAAACAATAATAGGTGGAGTAGACCAAAATGGTCCAAAATTATACTCTTTAGACCCAAGTGGAAGTTACATGGAAGATAAATGTACATCAACAGGTTCTGGATCACCATATGCATTCGGAGTATTAGAAGACAGATACAACGAAGATTTAACAGTTGAAGAAGGAAAAAAAGTTGCAATAAAAGCAATAACTTCAGCAATGGAAAGAGATGTATACAGTGGAAACAGTTATCGTTTAGCAACCATCACAGAGAAAGGAATGAAAATATACACCCCTGAAGAAATTGCAGAAATTAAAGAGGATATGTAAATATCCTCAAAAAACACCCTAATTTTAAAACATTAAATACTTTTATATATAACCTAAAACATAAAAATTAATAGTTATTTTTAAACTATTTTATATTAGTTCGACTATAAGTCAAGAAGATAATATTATTTTTAATTCCAAAATTAGCAAATTAATAATAGGAATAAAAATAGGATAAATGATTCATAATTAATTAAAACTATTTATTAATGAATTAATATTAAACACGAATACAATTTCAAGAAAAGAATTTTTCTAAATTGTTAAACTTATTATAATAAATTCAAATTTCACAAAATTAACAACATAAATCATTCTTTCAACGATTAAAAAAGAATATAAACGAGGAAATTATATGAACACAATGATTGATGAAATCAAAGAGAGAATAATTGAACGTTTACCTGAAAAAGTTAAACTTGCTAAAGTTGAATTTGAAGGACCAGAAATCGTTATATACACAAAAAATCCTGAAATCATCAAAGACAATGGAAGTTTAATAAGAGATTTAGCAAAAGATATAAGAAAAAGAATAATAATCCGATCAGATAAATCAGTTCTAACCGAACCACAAGAAACAATCACTAAAATTGAAGAAATAGTTCCTGTAGAAGCAGAAATCACAGACATATCCTTTGATGAAGTAACAAACGAAGTAATAATAGAATCAAAAAAACCTGGATTAGTAATAGGAAAATATGGAACAACCTCACGTGAAATTGTAAAACAAACAGGATGGGCACCAAAAATACTTAGAACACCACCAGTTGCTTCAGAAACTGTGCAAAGAATTAGACTAACAATGAAAAGAAACAGTAAAGAACGAAAAGAATTTTTACAAGAATTAGGTAAGAAAATACACAGAGAAGCAAGATTTGACAATGACTGGGTACGACTAACTTCCCTAGGTGGATTCAGAGAAGTAGGAAGATCATGTTTATTCCTACAAACACCTAACAGTAAAGTAATACTTGATTGTGGAGTAAACGTAGCAGGAATAGATGAAAAAACTGCATTCCCATACCTAAATGTACCCGAATTCAATTTAAACACACTAGATGCAGTAATTGTAACCCACGCCCACCTTGACCACACAGGATTTGTACCATACTTATACCACTATGGATACGAAGGACCAACATACTGTACCACACCAACAAGGGACATGATGACACTTCTACAACAAGACCATCTGGATATATCACACAGAGAAGACAAACCCTTACCATTCAACATAAAAGATGTGAAAGAAACAATAAAAAGAACAATAACCTTAGACTACGGAGAAGTAACAGACATCTCACCAGACATAAGATTAACATTACACAATGCAGGACACATCGTAGGATCAGCAATGGCCCACCTCCACATAGGAGATGGAAAACATAACTTCGTATATACCGGTGACTTTAAAAACGAAAAAAGTAGATTATTAGAACCATCAGTAACCCGATTCCCTAGAATAGAATCAATGGTCATGGAAAGTACCTATGGTGGACATGAAGATGTAACACCAACACGTAACACTGCAGAAAAAGAATTAATAAAAAGTATATACGGAACTCTTAACAATGGAGGAAAAGTACTAATTCCAGTATTTGCAGTAGGAAGAGCACAAGAAATAATGATAGTACTAGAAGAATACATAAACCATGGCATACTAAAAGATGTACCAGTATACATAGATGGAATGATATGGGAAGCAACAGCAATACATACAGCACACCCAGAATTCTTAAGCAATGATTTAAGAGACCAAATATTCCATATAGGTAAAAATCCATTTACCTCAGAAGTATTCAGAAAAGTAACAAGCAATGAACAAAGAAGAAAACTCATAGACAGCAAAGAACCATGTGTAATCCTATCCACATCAGGTATGCTAACCGGAGGAAACAGTGTAGAATACTTTAAAATGTTATGTGAAGATGAAAAGAACAGCATCATATTCGTAGGATACCAATCAGAAGGATCCTTGGGAAGAAGAATTCAGAGAGGACATAAGGAAGCACCATTAGATGATGATGGAGTAACCAGATTATACCATATCAATCTTGATGTGACAACAATCGATGGATTCAGTGGACACAGTGACCGAAAACAACTAATGGAATATGTAAGAAGATTATCCCCAAAACCTGACAAAATATTAGTATGTCACGGAGATGCATACAAAGCACTTGACTTAGCAAGTAGCATATACCGATCATATAAAATAGAAACAAAAACTCCAATGAACTTGGAAACAACGAGATTACAATAATCTCACAAATATCTTTTTTTAAAAAAATCTAGTTAAAAATATTAAATTATAAAATACAAATAATATAAATAAGATAATACTCTAGGAAATACTTTTTTAACAAAATACTAAATAAAGTAGGTGAAATAATGGTAACATATTCTGAAGCAGGAGTAGACATAAGTTTAGAAGAAAGAACTGTTAAAGCATTAACAGGAGAACTATCAGAAACACTAGAATATAGAAATATAATTAAAAACACCGGCCACTTCGCAGCACTAGTTGATTTTGGAAAACAAGCTATTGCTATGAGTACTGACGGTGTTGGAAGTAAAATATTAATAGCTAATTTAATGAACAAATTTGACACTGTAGGAATAGACTGCATAGCAATGGTAGTTAATGACATATTATGTGTTGGAGCAGAACCAATAGCAATGGTAGACTACTTAGCAGTAGAAGAACCAGACCCAGAAATAGCAAGCCAAATAGGAAAAGGTTTAAAAACTGGTTGTCAACAAGCAAAAATATCCATGATAGGTGGAGAAACAGCATCACTGCCAAAAATAATAAAAGACTTTGATCTAGCCGGAACAGGCATAGGAACAGTTGACAAAGACAAAATAATTACAGGTTCAGAAATAGAAGATGGCGATATAATAATAGGAATAAGCAGTAGTGGAGTACATAGTAACGGATTAAGTTTAGCTAGAAAATCCCTACTAGACATTGCAAAACTTAACGTAGACGACAAACTACCAACAGATGAAACAACAACCGTTGGTGAAGCATTATTAGAACCTACAATAATATATGTAGAACCAATAATGGAATTATTAAATTCAGATGTTAAAGTACATGGATTAGGACATATCACTGGTGGAGGATTCAGCAATCTTAAAAGATTAAACAAGAATATGAGTTATTATATTAACGAATTACCTGAAACATTACCAGTATTCCAAGCAATTCAAGACACAGGAATAGAAAGTAAGGAAATGTACCATGTATTTAATATGGGAATTGGTTTCTGTGTAATTTTAAATAAAGAATACAAAGACAAAGCAATAGAAATACTTAACAAATACCATAACACCACAGTAATCGGTGAAGTAAAAAAAGACGCTGAAAACAAAGTAGTTATTACAGCACGAAACGAAAACATAGAATTATAATGGAGATTACAATATGAAAATTAGCATAGATAATGAAAGAGAATTAATCAGCACAATACTTAAAGCATATGATGTTAAAGATAATGAAGCAACCATAGTAGCAGATGTAATCACAGATGGCGACCTCAAAGGATTTTCAACACATGGATTAGGAAGATTCCCACAATACATTAAAAGTATACAAGCAGGAACCATACGATTAGAAGGTGATTTTGAAATAGAAAAAGAAACAGAATCCTCAGCTATGATTAATGGAAACCATAAATTTGGACATTACGTTACTGTTAAAGCAATGGATCTTGCAATAGAAAAAGCTAGCAAAAATGGAGTAGGTGTAGTGGGTATACATGACAGTAACCATTACGGTATTGCAGGATACTATTCTGACCAGGCATCAGTTCAGGACATGATTGGAATTGTTATCTCAAATACAGAACCGGCTATGGCCCCATTCGGAGGAAAAAAAGCTTTATTAGGAACAAATCCAATCACCATCAGCATACCAACAGACGATATACATAATTATATCTGTGTGGATATGGCAACCAGTATAACTGCAAGAGGAAAATTATTAGAATCCAAAAGAAAAGGTGAAGCAATACCAGAAGGTCTTGCATTAGATAAAGATGGAAAACCTACAACAGACCCTGCAGAAGGACTTGAAGGATCCATATTACCATTTGGTGGATTTAAAGGATATGCTCTTGCATTCATGTTTGAGTTATTAGCTGGTCCACTAGTAGCAGCAGCATGTGGTGTAGATGTACAGGGAACTGCAACTCCTGATGTAATGTGTACAAAAGGAGATTTACTCATAGCAATAGATCCAGAATATTTTGCTGGTTCAATGCAATTTAAATTCTATGTTGACCAATTTGTAAGAGAAATTAGAGAAGAAAATGGTGTTATTCCAGGGGATCGTGAAATAGAAAATATGAACAAAAATATGACAGAGGGTATTCCTGTAGATGAAGCTTTATATAATCAGTTAATTGAAATTGCTGAAGAAAAAGATTTAGATATTACTTCTTTCTTTGAAGAATAAATAAATAAACCATTAACCTCCCACACCATTATTTCATATTATTTTTTAACAATTTATTTTAATTATTATTCATATATTATTAAATTAACATGACATTATTAACATGGTGATTGTATTGGACAGTACTGATGTAATATATGAAGGAATTAAAGATGCAGGTATAAATTTTATTGTAAGTGTACCTTGTGCAAATCTGAAGAAATTACTTAACTTAATAGATGAAGATGATGAAATTAAACATGTCCCCGTAACGCGTGAAGAAGAAGGATTTGGTATTTGTGCAGGAGCATATATGGGTGGAATGAAACCAGCTATTCTTATGCAAAACTCTGGTTTAGGAAATAGTGTAAATGTTCTGGCTTCTCTTATGAAATTATATAAGTTTCCCATTATTATGATTATTAGCCATAGGGGAACTTTTGGTGAAGGAGTTTATGGACAAATACCTATGAGTAAGGCTACTACAAAGGTACTGGATAGTTTAGATATTTCATATTATAAAGTTGAAAATCCTGACGAATCAAGAGAAATTGTTAAGAAGGCTTGGGATTTATCATTTATTTCTGAGGAACCTATAGCATTATTATTTGATATAATGTATTGGAAAAGAGGTGTTTGTTGTGAAGAGATTTGATGTTATTAAAAAGATTGTTGAAACTTTAGATGATGAATCTTTTATTGTATCGAATATTGGTTTTCCTTCAAGGGAATTATTTGGTATTAAGGATAGAAAAACTACTTTTTATATGTCTGGTTCTATGGGTATGGCTACTCCTATTGGTTTAGGTTTGTCTTTAGCTTTGGAAGAAAATGATGATGATAGAAAAGTTGTTGTTATTGATGGTGATGGTTCGCTTCTTATGAATTTTGGAGAACTTGTTACTGTATATGCTCAAAATCCTAGAAATTTAATTATTGCTTTGATTGATAATGAGGCTTATGGTTCAACTGGTTCACAGGAAACGTATAGTTCAAAGATTAACTTATCAGATATTGCAAATAGTATTGGATTTAAGGAAGTGTTCTTCGTTGATGCTAGAAAAAGTGTGGAAGATATTGATATGAGCAATTATGTTGATAGAAATGGTCCTATTTTTGTTCATATTAAGGTTAATCCTGGAAATAGTGATGCACCTATAATTGATTTATCACCATCTAAAATAAAGAACAGGTTTATGAAACAAATCTAATTTTATTTTCTATTTTTTTTTCTATAGATTATGATAAAATTTTTTATAAAATGAGTAAATTGGTAAATGCTCCGACCGGGATTCGAACCCGAGTCTTCGGCTCGAAAGGCCGAAATGATTGGCCGGACTACACTATCGGAGCTACTTACTTAAATAAATTAATTTAATTTATTTTTAAAATGGGGCCGGAGCCGAGAATCGAACCCGAGTCACAGGATCCACAGTCCTGAAGAATAACCACTATCCTACTCCGGCATAACATATTACATATTCCTTCTAGAGTGCGGGAGCAGGGATTCGAACCCTGGTAGGCCTACGCCAACAGGTCCTAAGCCTGTCCCCTTTGGCCAGCTCGGGCACCCCCGCATATAAAATATTGTTTTTTCCGCATACTTTATATAGGAATGTTACGCTTACTATTGTTCTAGAAACTAAAAACATGAATAAATATTATATAAAATAAAAAGTTCTAGAAATGCTCCGACCGGGATTCGAACCCGAGTCTTCGGCTCGAAAGGCCGAAATGATTGGCCGGACTACACTATCGGAGCAATATACTAAATTTTTGTAAAATGGGCCCAATGGGGTTCGAACCCATGGCCGCCCGGTTATGAGCCGGGCGCTCTACCTGGCTAAGCTATGGGCCCAAGTAATATAGCGCCGTCGGCAGGACTTGAACCTGCGACCAATCGGTTAACAGCCGAACGCTCTACCTACTGAGCCACGACGGCACTTCCATCTTACAATAGTTTATTTATAAATAATTATATATAAACTTTCCCATTAAGCTAAATATAGCTTAACAGTTTCAGTACAATATAATATTTGTTTTCATAGTATATATACTTTAAGGTAAAACGAAAAATAAAAAAAGAAAAATAAAATAATAAAACAATAAAAATAAGTACTAAAAAAGTGTTAAATAATTAATAGAATAAAAATTAAAAACTATAATAAGATATCTAAAAAAGGAGTCCAAAAAAAATGGATTTAATAGGAAAAATCAAAAATAAAGAAATATTTGATTTACTTATCGAAGCAGATAAAATAACACGCAAAACTCATGGAAAAAAAGTGACATTAGAACGAGCAATATTCCTTTCATGGTGGTGTGAAAAAGGAGACTGTAAATTCTGTTATATGTCATCACAAAAAGATAGAATAAATAATCCAGACAAAGCAAAACGTCATGTAAAGGGAATATATGCCGAAGCTGAATTAACAAAAAGAATGGGTTGGAATATAGAATTTTTATCCGGAGGATATGGAATATACACCACCCAAGAAATAAAAGAAATATCCGAAACAATATATGACATTACAGACAATCCTGTTTGGTTAAATATAGGTATAACAGATGAATTAGACCAATATGGTGATGAAATAATAGGAGTCACAGGTGCCGTAGAAACAGCTAACCCCAAATTTCATGATGAAATATGTCCAAGTAAATCCATACCCGATATCAAAAATATGCTAAAAACTGCCGGAGAACTGGGATATAAAAAAGCAATAACAATCATAATAGGATTAGGCGAAGAAATAGAACATATTAATGATTTATTTGATCTAATTGAAGAACTAGAAATAGATCGTATAATATTTTATTCATTAAATCCGCATCCTGATACAGCATATCATTTAACACCACAACCTGCATCATTATATTATGCAAGCATAGTTGCAAGTACAAGAATTAGATTCCCAAACATAGAAATAATTACAGGAACCTGGACAGACAACCTTGCAAATATGGGAGTACTGCTTAAAGCAGGAAGTAATGGATTAACAAAATTTCCTTTGTTTAAAATGTACGGAAACCGATTTGGAAAAAGAGTTGAAGAAGAAGTATATTGGGCAGATCGTGAATTAAAAGGAAGTTTTTCGAACATGAACTTATTAAAGAAAGGAAACAACCTTAGACCAGAACTAGAACCTTACATCCAGAGATATATTGATATGTGTTATGATAACTTAGATATTAAAAGAATTTAAATTAAAAAACATAACCAAAGAAAAAAATATAAAAATTTAAATTAATTGAAAATCAAAATATAAATATATAATATAATATTATCTTTCTATAAAAAAATAAAAAATCGGAATTGGAGGAATAATTATTACAGACATGATGTGTGGTCTTGAAATCCACGTTCAATTAGATACAAATTCAAAACTATTTTGTAGTTGTCCAACAAACTACCAATCAGCCCCTAACAACACAAACATATGCCATGTATGTTTAAACCAACCAGGAGCAAAACCATACCCACCAAACCAAAGTGTATTAGACAAAGCAATAAAAGTAGCATTAATGTTAGGATGTGACATCTCTGACGAAATCATATACTTTATGAGAAAACACTACGATTATCCTGATTTATCCAGTGGATACCAGAGAACATCCGTACCTGTTGGAATAAATGGTGAATTAAATGGTGTAAGAATCCATGAAATACACGTGGAAGAAGATCCAGGACAATATAAACCAGACAGAGGAACAGTTGACTTTAATAGATCAGGAATTCCACTAATAGAAATCGTAACAGAACCAGACATGAAATCACCTGAAGAAGCCAGAAACTTCCTAAACGAATTAGTACGTGTATTAAACTACAGTGGATGTACTCGTGGAGAAGGAACTATGAGAGCTGACGTAAACATCTCCATTGAAGGAGGAAAAAGAGCTGAAGTTAAAAACGTTAACTCAATCCGTGGTGCATACAAAGTACTTAAATTCGAATTAATAAGACAAAAAAACATATTACGTCGTGGTGGAGAAGTTCAACAAGAAACAAGAGCATTCCTCGAATCACAAATGATAACAGTACCTATGAGATCAAAAGAAGACGCTGATGATTACCGATACATCCCAGACCCAGATTTACCACCATTACAAATTGACCCAAACCATGTAGAAGAAATCAGAGAAGTAATGCCAGAACCAGCACACCTTAAAAGTGCAAGATTTGTAGAACAATATGGTATAGACGAAGCAGATGCTAAAGTATTAACATCAGAATTAGAACTAGCAGATGCATTCGAAGAAGTATGTAAAAAAGTAGATGCTAATGTAGCAACAAGATTAATGAGAGATGAACTCAAACGTGTATTACATTACAACAAAATTGAATACACTGAAAGTAAAATAACACCAGAGGATATCATCGAACTAATAGAACTAATAAACACGAAACAAGTAACACCTGAAGCAGCACACAAACTGATAGAACAAATGCCTGGAAACGATAAAACACCTACAGAAATAGGAAAAGAAATGGACATTATCGGAGTAGTAGAGGATGATGCTGTAATAAAAGCAGTAGAACAAGCAATAGAAGAAAATCCACAAGCAGTAACTGATTACAAAAATGGAAAAGAAAATGCAGTAAACTTCCTAGTAGGACAAGTAATGAGATTAACCCGTGGAAAAGCAAATGCCGGAGAAGCAAACAAAATAATAAAAGATAAATTAGATTCTTTATAATTTAATTTATCCCCCCCATTAACAATGAAATGGAGAGATTTGATGAGTGATTACAAAAAAGTTAAAGATTACATGACAAGAAATGTAATTACAGTAGATCCAGATATGCCAATACCAGAAATTAAGAAAATCATAAAAAACACAGGACACGATGGATTCCCAGTAGAAAAAGATAACCAAATCGTAGGCATAATCACTGCATCCGACCTTCTTATCAGAGATTCAAAACCAACTGTTAGAGGAATGATGTCAGACGACATAGTAATAGCAAACGAAGAATTATCAATCAATGATGCAGCACGAGTAATGTTCAGGATGGGAATATCTAGATTACCTGTGACAAATGAAAAGAAAAAAGTATTAGGAATAATAACAAACACAGACATTCTTCGATCACACATAGAACGATCAACACCTGAAAAAGTAAGTCAGTATAGACAAACACTAGAACAATTATATGATGTTAAAACAGAACTAACTAAAGAAAAAATTAATGTATCATATTTAAAACCAACACAGGACAAAGTTTATGCAGATGAATTGCAGGGAAGAACTTATGAAATAGAAAAAGGATTAGCAGAGCCAATAATGTCCGTGAAAGTAGATGAACATAAATATCTTGTAATAGATGGACATCATAGATTAGTTGCATCAACACAAATGGGTAATGATGAAATATTAGCATATGTAATAACAATAGATAAACCTATAAAATTAGGAATAGAAAAGACTGCTGAAAAGAATGGCATTCATACAATTGAGGATATTGAGATAATTAATGATGCGCAACATCCATTAATCGCAATAACGGGTAGTTTAAGGGATAAAAATACGACAATTAAGAAGTGAATGATTATGAAAGATAATATTATAAGAGAAGTGTATGATACACTAATAGATAGAAAGAATAATCCAACCGATTCATATACATCACAACTAATGCAAGACTCAGAAAAAAAAGCCGAAGATAAAATACTTGAAAAGTTAGGTGAAGAAGCTACCGAAGTCATACTTGCAAGTAAAAATAATGAAGACTTGGTGCATGAATCAGCAGACTTAATATTTTTCACAATATTAAACTTAGCATACAAAGGAATACCCCTAGATGACTTATTTGAAGAACTTATACAAAGACACAAATAAAAAAACTAAACTTACTCTAATCCCCAAACAACACTCTTTTTTAATAATAAACAAATTATTCTAATAATTAAACATAGATACTACTAAAAAAAAATGATTTATTCCAGAACATTCTACTGTATCTGTCCAAATCCAAAAAAAAGGTATAATAAAAAAAAGTTAGTTATTCGTTTTTATATTTTTCTTCGTCAGCTACTCTTATCTGTTTTCTCATTATTTTTCCACTAATAGTTTTAGGTAATTCATCAACATACTCTATTGCTCTTGGATACTTGTAAGGTGCTGTTACATGTTTAACATGGTTTTGTATATCTTTTGTTAATTCTTCCGATGGTGTGTATCCTTCTGATAAAACTATTGTTGCCTTTACTATTTGACCTCTTATTGGATGTGGTATTCCTGTTACTGCACAGTCAAGTACTGCACTATGAGACAGTAATGCACTTTCTACTTCATAAGGTCCTATTTTGTAACCGGAACTTTTAATTATATCATCAATTCTACCTTTATACCAGTAGTAACCATCCTCATCTTTCCATGCGGAATCCCCAGTATGGTAGTATCCACCATAGATTGTTTCATTAGTTTTTTCTTCATTATTATAGTATCCTTTAAAAAGTCCTAATGGATATCCATCAGATATATCAAATACTATCTCACCTTCTTCTCCAACATCACACTCTTGTCCTTCAGGGTTTAATAATTTAATATCAAATAGTGGTGCTGGTTTCCCCATTGATCCCAGTTTTATATCTAGCCAAGGGAAGTTTGCTATTGTTGCCACAGTTTCTGTTTGTCCAAAAGATTCTCTTATGCTTAATCCAGTTAATTCTTGGAATTTATAAAATACTTCATCATTTAATGGTTCACCAGCAGTTGTTACATGTTGTAATGAGGAAAAGTCCAGTTGGTCTATGTTTTCTTTAATGAAGAATCTGTACATTGTTGGTGGACAACATAGTGTTGTTATTTTGTGGTCTAATGCTTTTGATAATACTTCATAAGGATGGAATCGGTCATAGTCATAGATGTATATTCCTGATCCAGATATCCATGGTCCATATATTTCTCCCCATAATGCTTTTCCCCATCCTGTATCTGCTATTGTATAGTGTAATCCACCTTCTACTACTTGATGCCAGTAGTGTGATGTTACTATGTGTGCTAGTGGGTAACCAAAACTGTGTTTTATCATTTTAGGCTGTCCTGTTGATCCTGATGAAAAGAACAATACTGATGTGTCTTCTACAGAGTCATCTTCATAGGTTGGTCTTGGGAAGTTTGATGATGCTTTTTTTACTTCTTCTCGTAGATCATACCATCCTTCTTTTGGTTGTGTTCCTACAAATATTTTATTGAGTGTTATTCCCAGTGTTTCTTCTACTTCAGCATAGTTTTCAGGAACACCATCCTCTCTAATTACTATTACTGTTTTTATTCCACCAGAAGTTATCCTATATTCTATATCTTCAGGTTTTAGCATGTGTGTTGCAGGTACGGCTATTGCTTTTATTTTATGTAGTGCAAGCATACAGTACCAGAAGTCGTATCTGCTTTTTAGTGTAAGCAGTACTCTGTCTCCTTTTGTTATTCCTAGTGATGTGAAAAAGTTTGCTGCTTTGTCACTTAATGTTTTTAAGTCTTTGAATGTGAATACTTTATCTTCATTGTCATCACACCAGGATAATGCTACTTTATCAGGACATTCTCTTGCATAGGTATCTACTATGTCATATGCAAAGTTAAAGTCTTCTGGTACGTTAATTTTAAAATTTTGGTTGAAATCTTCATATGATGTGAAGTCATCCCTGTTTATGTATTTGTTTAGTAATGAAACCATTTCTTCACCTACTCATTATTGTTTAGTACATCTAGGAATTTTACTGCTTTGTTTTCTAATGCTATCATTGAATGTTTATGTTGTGAGTCGAAGTATACTGAGTCTCCTTCATTTAAGTCTAGGATATTGTCTTTGATGTATAATCTTAATTTTCCTTCGAGTACATATACAAATTCATATCCTTTATGATAGTTTGGTTCAGGTATGTAATTATCTTCTCTTGGCATTACTGTTACTATGAATGGTTCTATTGTTTTGTGTGTGAAGCTTGATGCCAAGTTTTCATAATCATATGCTTCTCTCCTGTTTATTCTTACTCCTTTGTCTTTTCGTGTTACTGCGAATACACTCATTCTTGTGTCTTCTCCTGTTAGTAAGAGACTTGTATCTACATTGAATATTTGTGATGCTTCATATAGTATACTTGCAGGTATGTCTACATTTCCTGTTTCATATGATTCGTATGTTTTTATTGGTAGATCTAGTTTTTCTGCCATTTCTTGTATGCTTATTTCACATACTTCTCGCATATCTTTTACTCTGCTGGCTATTTCCTTTTTTATGTCTGACATTTTTTTTTATTCTCCTATTATTTGTTTTCTTATCTAATATATAATTTTGTTATGTGTTGATAATAAATTTTAAAAAGAGTGAACTAGTTTTATAAGTGGTTTTATTTAAAAAAAAGTTTTAAAGGGATGAAAGGTATTTAATCATTTTTTCTAATCTAAATATTTTTCGATTAAAGTCATTCCCCAGTCTGCTAGTTCTGCTGCTTTTTCTGGAGTTTTTGCTTCTGAGAAACATCTGTATATTGGTTCTGTTCCTGATGGTCTTATAATTACCCATCCTTCATCTGTAATTACTTTTACTCCATCTGTTGTGTCTACTTCATATTCTGTTGTGTCATTTATTATACTTTCTGCAACGAATTGTTTTTTATCATCAGGACATTCTACTTTTCTTTTTTCAGAGTAATATGTTGGTAGTTCATTTATTAATTCAGATAATGGTTTTTTTGTTGTTGCTAATATTTCTAGTAACATTGCTGTTGCTAATCCGGAGTCTCTTCCATATACAAAGTCAGGGAATATTAGTCCACCATTTTCTTCTCCTCCAAATAGTCCATCAACTTCTTGGAGTTTTCTTGCTACTACTAAATCACCCACTCTTGTTAGAATGATTTCACCATTATTTTCTAATGCTATGTCTCGAATAGCATTACTTGTAGCTACTGTTGTTACTATTTTTCCACCATTATTTTTTTCTAGCATTGATTTTTCTACTAGTGCGAATGATTTGTCTCCAAATACAAATTGTCCTTTTTCGTCTATGCATATTGTTCTGTCAGCATCTCCATCATGTGCTATTCCTATGTCTGCTCCTGTTGCTTTAACTACTTTTATCAGGTCCTGTAAGTTGTCTTCTGTTGGTTCTGGATTTCTTCCAGGAAATGCTCCATCTGGTTGGCAGTTTAGTGTTGTGATTTCACATCCAAGTTTTCTTATAATAAATGGTGTGGTTCCACATGCTGCTCCTGATCCACAGTCAAGTACTACTTTTAGTTTTGCTTGTCTGATTTTATCTGCATCTACTCGTTTTATTACTTCTTCGCAGTATTCATCTATGATGTCTTGTTTGTATGCTTTTCCTATTTTATCCCATGTGACTCTTTCTTGTTTGTCGTTGAAGTATATGTCTTCAATTTCTTCTTCTAAATCATCAGGTGTTCCTATTCCATCAGAATCTAATAGTTTTAGTCCATTGTATTTTGGTGGATTGTGTGATGCAGTTATCATTATTCCACCGTCATAATATTTTCTTACTGCATATTGTACTGCTGGTGTTGGTAACATTCCCAAGTCCACTACATTACATCCTGCAGATAATAGTCCTGCAGTTACTGCATGTTTAATCATTTCTGAGGATGTTCTTGGGTCTGAACCTATAGCTATTGTTCCTTTTACTTTTGTTCCATATGCTGCTGCTATTTTTGATGCAAATTCTGGTGTGAGTACTGTGTTTGCTATTCTTCTTACTCCAAATGTTCCAAATAATTGTTTCATATCAATTCTCCCATGCCTTATTTAAGAATTATTTTTTATAAAAAAAAATGATAAATGTTGATGTTATCTTTTATTGTATTATTTTATGTTTTTAATGAGTTATACATTTTTGTTAAGTTATGTTTTGAATATAGTATATTGGTTCTTGTTGTTGGTTGTAACATACCCATTTTTGTCCGTTAAAGTTCCAGGTGTATTCTTGTTTTTCATGTGTTTCGGTCCAGGTATTGTCTTTGTTTTCTGTCCATGTTATGTTGTAGTAGGTGGTGTTATTGTATATGTATTGTTCTTTCCACATGTTTTGTTGTTTTTTCCATATGTATTCGTAGCCCGTGTTTGAGGTTATATGATAAGTGTTTTCGTTAATTTTATTATATGTGTATGGGTGGATGGTGTCCCATTTTAGTATGTATTTTGTGTTGTTTTGTTTTGTTATTGTTGCAGTTATGTTGTTTGAATCTTTTATTTTCTGTTTTTCTAGTATTGCTATTAATGGTGGTTGTGTTTTTATGTGGGATGTTTTTTCTTCTTTTATAGTTGGGGCTGTGGTGTTTTCCATGTGTTCTGCAGTTAGTATTTTCATGTCGTATAGTCCTGTTGCTTCATCTAGTGTTCTTGGTTTTGTTAGGTATTTGATGGTTATATTATTGTTTTGTAGATTGTTTATTACATCTGTTGATATGTAGTCTGTTTCTTCCATCTGTATGTATTGTGATTCTGTGTTTCTTAAGATGTATACTGTTGTTATATTGTTTTCTTGTAAGTATGGAATAATATTTCCTTTGTTTGATGAGTCTTCTATTAGTATTGCATTTTCTTTTATTACTGTTGGTATTATTGTAGGTATTTCTCCATAAAATCCATAAAATGCTGTGTTTGTATTTTTGAGATATCCTTCTTGTTTTAGTTTATTGTTTAAGTTATTACTTACGTCTAATGATGTTTCTCCGCTTATTTCTTCTATTTGAATATTGTGATTTTTTAGTTCGTCTTTTATGTTTTGTGGTGTGTTTCCTATGATTGTTGCCTTTTTTATGTTGTGTTTTGTTATGTATTCTTTGTATTCTTTACTTAATGTGTTAGCTGATTGGTATGTGCTATTTGTTGCTGTTATGAATACTGGTGTTTTTGTGTATGCTCCTAATATTCCTGCTAATGGATCAGAGGAGGTTATTATTATTTCATTTTTGTTTATGTTTTTGTTGTTTTCTGTTATTTTTGTTAGGATATCTGCTATATTATCTCCATTTATTTGTTTTATTGTGACTCTGAGTTTCATGAATTCAATTATTTGTTGTGGCGTTACTGGTCCTACGATTATTATTTTTGTTATGTTGTTTTTTTCTATGTATGATGGTAGCCATGTGTTTAATTGGTCGGGTAATGTTTTATCTGAGAGGATTAATGGTGCTTCTTCTATTCCTGCATATACTGCTATTCCTGTTTCTAATGCTCTCATTTCTCCTGTGCATACTGATATTATTAATGTTTGATTATCACATTCAATGGTATCAGTATATAATGTGCTTATAAAGAATAATGTTATCAGTATTCCAATTATAATTATGCTCATTATTTTATGAGTTGTTTTCATAATAATTACCTGTATTCTTGTCTTATTTTGCATATTTTATAATTATCATTTTCTTTTACTATTTCTGCATAATATGGTACTGCTGTATCCTTCTTCAATAGAATGTGACTAATATTGAGTTGGTGTATTTCATTCTTATTGGACCATCCTTTAATTATGTGGACGGGATCTGTAACATAATCTGGTATAGATTCTGTGAAACCTCCGTAAGCTACTGGAGTACTACTTGTTGAAACAATTATTGTATCCATGATTGCATCTTCAGATATTAACATTCCATTAGGAGTATTTTCTTCAAAATATTTCATGATTTCATAACGATTATGGGCTAGATTATTGTCTGCGAATCTTGAAGAAATGACTGTTGGCTTAAATAATGTTACAACAGGATTAACAATTAAATGAATATGTTCATCAATAATTGTGTTATTTACATCATGATTTCCCATTAGATCAGGAGTATAACTGTCTTCATATAATAATGCTGATGATACGGATAATAATATTACCAGTGCCACAAAAAGGTTCTTGTATTGTATCTGAGTTATTTTATTATCATAAATATAGTTTAATCCAATACCTGAAATAATTATGAGAACATAGGATGCAACTTCTAATATTCTTATCGAAACTGTGTTAAATCCAAGATATTTTATCTGACTTAATAATATTAATGATAATGAACTTGATAATAGGAATATTGATAATTTTGTTTTCTTTTTAAACAACACATAATATCCAATTAATAGGAGTATTGTTGTAATAACTCCAAAGTATTTGAAGAAGAAATTGGTTATTATAGTATCTGTGCCTGAAATTGAATTAAATACTAAAGTATAATTTATTGCTATGTAAATCCACCAAGGTAAACCTAAACATAGTACTATCAGACAGTAACATAGTATTATTTTCAAATTAATATGCTTTTTCAACAATTGTATTAAAATGTATAATCCGATAACGCCACTTGTTAGTATAGCTGTTGCCATATGTAAATTCCATATTAAAGCAAGTGAAATTGCGGATATTATGATTTCTTTATAATTTTCTTTGATGATACCATTATAACAATAGACAATAGCTATTAAAAATAATCCTATTGCAATTGTTGCGGGTGTGCAAATAACGGATCTGTTAAATGTTATGAAACAGAACATTGCCAGAAATCCTGTTAAAAATGAAGTTCTGACATTTGTTATTTTATATGTTGTAAATGTAATTATGCCTATAAGGTAAGCTGAAAATAATGGTTGTGCACACCTGCATAACTCTATTGATGAAATATTTAAGGTTTTACTAATGCCTGCGAATACCAGATGGAATAATGGTGGATACATTATTAGTCTACCTTTGGGAGCAACGGTGAGATTATCCCAAAAAACAAGTCCATTATTAGCATACAAATTAATCATATGTATATGATAATAAACATCCCATGAAATAGGGAAGGAATATTTGTATAATAAGAGTAATGTTAAAATAAATGATAGGATTGCTGGTAATACTAATAATTTTTTATCTTCTTTTAAAAATAGATTCATTTAAAATTACAACCTTCATCTTATTTAATTTAAGATATTC